>NC_008538.1 GCF_000196235.1 Arthrobacter sp. FB24
TCTAGGGGTGTTTGCTGCAGTGGTCGAATAGATATGTAAAGACGGAGACATAGATAGGATCTATGGCATGATGTTCACCGACCTCAACCAGCTCCGGACATTCGTCACGCTCTACGAGCTGCGCAGCGTCACGGGCGCCGCCAAACGACTGCACGTGACACAGCCCACGGTCAGTTATTCCCTGAAGCGGCTGAGGGAGCGGTTCGGCGACGAGCTGTTCTGTCGCGAAGGGAACGACATGGTGCCGACCGCGAAGGCGACGCAACTGTTTGGGCCCCTACACAACGCCTTGGCACAAATAGACGCGACCGTCATGGGATCGGACGTATTCGAACCGACCGGATTCAGCGGCGAACTCTTCCTCGGACTCACCTCGATCGGCGAGCAGACGTTCCTCCCACCGATCATGACCGCCCTCGGGCGGGCCGGCGCCGATCCGCGAATTCAGGTAGAACGGCTCGATTCGGACGAGGTCGAGGGCGGGCTAATCCGCGGCACCATCGATCTGGCACTGACCGTGTCGCGGATCGCTACACCGCGGCTGTGGAGGACGCACGTGCGTTCGGTCGAATACGTGGCTCTGTCGTCCGGGTCGCATCCACTGCCCGCGACCGGGCCTGACATGTTCGAGGGGAGGCGCTTTGTACGGGTCTCCGCCCGTGGCGGGCACGTATATCCTGTGCAGGCGCTGACCGAACACGACTTGATGTCCCAGGTCGTGCTGACCATGGAGGAATACGGCACCGTGCCCGCCGTGCTCGAGGCGACGGATCTGGTCGTTCTGCTGCCTCGACATGTAGCGGGGGTGTTCTGTGGCTGGTTCCCCCGCCTTCGCATCGCCGAGCTGCCCTGGTCCGGGCACAGCACGCCGGTGGAATTGTACACGCGGCGCGAGGCCAGCCTCTCGCAGGCGCAGCGATGGTTCCGCTCGCTGGTGCTTGATGCGGTTGCGGCGGATGAATACAAGTCATAGTCATAAGCGTCTGCGGGCATCTCAAAAATCGGACAGGCCGCTCACGCCGCATCGGCGCACTGAAGAGGTCGGTGGGGACGGTGGGACCCGGTGTCGCCAGTCGACCTCGAGATTGTCTGGCAGCATGACGAGGTTCTTCTAATGAAGGCAGCCGTCACTCACGGCACTGGGAGAATGCCCGACCACGTCCTGCAGGGTGATACCACTCGCTCTTGAGAATCGGCCGGATCGTAGGCCACCTCATCGACGCGACACAGGCAGGGCAGTCAGGCTTCCCGTCGCCGGCAGGCCCAAGCGGAGCGCTAGCGTCTCGTCCTGTTCCAGCTGGCCTTACCCGGAGCGAACGGGGTACGCACATGGATCGACCATGACGAGTGCGGGTGGATCGTCAGAATCGCGTGTTCCCACCAGGCGCGGGCTTCGTTTGAGAGCTCCGGTAGTACCGCATCCTTGTCGGCGTCGTCCTCCGGGCGGGGACGCAGCGCCTTCCAGACCAGCTGCACCTCGGGCGCCCCGGTCGGAATGCCGTCGACGTCGATCACCGCACGATCCCACGGCAGTTGCAGTCGGGGATCTCGTCGATAAACCCAGAGGCTATCCGTGCCGTCCTCGACGTCGACCTGCATTACCCATGCCCCCGTTGCGTCATCATGGATACGGATCGGCTGCAGATCGGCATCCATATCAGCCTCTGCCCAAGGGACAACGCCGTCGCCTGACGGAGCCCACGCGCTAAACGGCGCCGGCAAGTCCTGCACCACTTGGGGCAGGTCCGCGATCGTCGTGCTGACATCGATATTGTCGTGCTCGCGAGTGTTAGTGCCGAGCCAGTGGTCGAGCGCCACCCCTCCGGACAACCACCAACGCGCCGATGACGGCCCGAGCAGCTCCGCCACGACTCGAGGGGGCAAGGGTTCCCAGCGCGTCGCGAGGGTGGGTGTGGATGGGGTCATGGCTCAAGGCTACCCGTGGGCGGTGGTGGTTTGAATGGCAAGGGGATCGAATAGGAAACCTGCGGGAGCAAACAATCCAACAACAAATTCAGGCTCCAGCGTCTGAACGCAGTCACCGCCGCAAAGGCCCACCTGTCCTGCATAAATGCGGAATTGGTTCATGGGACGTGAGTCGTCAAATGCTTACAACCCCAACCTGACGTCAGGTGCCCTCCTCAATGGCCGTCAGAATAGGGTTCGGCTCGGTATTTCTGGGCACACGACCGAGGAGATCTTAGGTCCCATCCTGACAGTCTTGACGCGGAAGAAATATATTCCCGCCCAAGTCCCACCTCCCTGCTACTGGCCCCGGCAGAACAGCTGTAAAGTGTGGCTTCTGCTCGGGGCAGTACAGAGTGTCCCTGCCCGTTGCACTGCAGGCGGCCGCCTTACCAGCGCTCCAGCCTGGCTAGGACCGTGGCGAGTTCGTCAAGTTTTGTGGCGAAAGGATCTGCTTCTCCATCAGGGGACGGTAACCAACGCCACGCCTGACGGTCGCCGTTGAGTTCGAAGTCCTTTTGCCACATGTTCTTGTCGCCACCACGCGTGGCTGCATAGCAATACTTGCCTGCCGAGGGACGGCTTGATCGAGTAGTAAGGAACACGTGAGCTAACGCCATGCGGTACTCGGCCTGACAAAAGGCCTTCTTGTAATCGTCGCCAGATCCAACCAGATGGCCTATCAGGGCTTGCATGTCATCTGAAATCAGCTCGCTTTGCGGATACATCCACTGCGTCCCGTTCCATCGCGGCGCTGCTTTTGCTAAGTCGTAGGAAACAACCCTCTCGTCCTGCAGAACCAGGAAGGCAGGTTCGGGATCGCGGCCGGAATAGGCATCCTTCCACTTCGGCTCACTCGCCGCTCGGATAAACACGTCCTCGCGGTCTTCGGTGACAGCAATCATCGCTATGGCCCGTAGAGCCAATAGGGCAGGGTAATGGGCCAAATTGAACCAGCCTTCCTGAAAGGACGAAACCTGCCCTCTCGCCTTCATGAGCTGCTGAACCGCCCACACCCAAAGGTCACCGTGAATGCGGTCACGGTCAAATGCCACACCGGTCGCGATTAGACGAATCAGAGTTTGCGAGCGGTTACGGAGGGACAAACATTCATTATCGAAGGCAGTTGCGTAATCTCCACCAGGAGGAAAGGAACCCCCGCGCTCACGGATGTACGAGGCCAGCGTTCTGATTTCACTGGTCAAGAGTTCACGTATCTCGATGTAGGACTCCCTGTACGGAAGGAGCCTCTTGAGGCGGGCGATTGCCATATCTTCAGTTAGCTGCGGTGCGGCAAGAGAATCTAGGGATTCGAGCCGTTGCTGCAGGTCTGGGAAGAATTCGTCGGCGGTGACGCCGCTGATAACGGCGGCTCCATGTTGTTCGATCAGCGCGGCGGCCGCAGGCCCTGGGCCATACAACGTAGTCCAGTACAACGGATAGCGGCGACTCTGGCGGCCTTCCAGCGCCTCTACCAATGCTTTGTCCCAGTCGGCTGACCACCCGTTAATGATCAGCCCGAAGTTTTCCATGACCTCGTGGAGAATTTCACGTGTTGCCTGCCCGTAGTCGGTCAACTCGGCCAGCGTGTTTTTCTGGTCAAGTGACTTGTAATCCCCGTGAAGCTTTATGACAGTGCAGTCAGCATGGTGCAGTGGCTTTCGCGCTTTGATAGCACTCTCTGAGGACAGCACTTGGTACGGAACGGACGCCTGATCTAGTGCTTGCTCGATGAGGCTGTCGAAATTGGTGGTGAGGATAACACGTATGGCTCCTCGTTGCACGAGTTCAGCAATTGCGTGGTGTGCCTTACCGGGCACCTTGCGGTTGTCCGCTCTATCCTCGTCGTTTGGTTCGAAGTAGCTGTGCAGGAGTGCGCTGCGGGCGGCAGGCGTTCGGCCTAGTGATTCAAGGAGCCCGGAGTATCCGAGCTCGTTGCCATCACCATGGTTAACCCACCATTCATCTATTTCCTCGTCGGCGGGGTCAGCACTCAGTGTTGTGCCCTCTGCTGCTGCGGCTTGGCGCACCAAGTCCTTGATGACTCCCCAGCCTGTGGGGATCCCGGCCCCGGTGGAAGTTCCGGAACCGATAAGGAGGGCATAAACACCGGGCTGGGCTTGTACGGACAGTGCGAGGCTGATGCGGGGATCGATGGTGCGCGGAGTCATAACGCCACAATAGGTCAGTGCCTAGAAGTTTTTGTGGGCCCACCGAGCGCTCTTAGACGCACCTGACGGCCGGGCGCCCAATGCTGGTCCGGATTGTTGGCTCCGACTGCCCACAGCAGGGGACAATCCTGATGGGTTATCCACCGCTACTGCTGCTGAGGGAGCTTTCCCGATGGCTCCCGATTTCCAGCCGTGGATAACCCGGATTGACCCCAACTGTGGGCAGCCCGCGTAGTCACCCTTGAGCGTTGGCAAACAACTCGGTTTTAGAACAACCCTGCGGGTGGTTCCTCGCAGGGTAGAGGGGCGAGTTTGGAGCGGTGGCCGTCGTCCGGGGTGCATCCCTTGAACGGCCCATCTGTTGAGAGCAGAACGGACATGTGGTGGTCTGCGTGGTCGCGCCACCACACGCTCATCCCTGTGGTGCTGTCAAGGCGCAGGAACTCCCAGGCACGCCAAAGTGCTTCGAGACGGCTGATGGCTTCAGCGTGCTTCCACCACTGCGGGCACCAGGTCACTCCGCCTTGCACGTTGAGCTGCCGGCGGTAGGTGGTGGCCAGCTTTTCGCTGACGAATTGGGCGACGTTCGGGTAGAACAGTTCGGGGGCGTCCGAGTCCTCCTCGGCCGCTTCGGTGGAGGCTGCGGTGTCCTCGAGCTCTGCGTCCCACTCCCCCAAGCCCTCAGGCATCAGAGGCTCCCGCGGCGATCCACCTGTTCCCGGCCGCTGCAGCGGCTGCTGGCTTGTTGGCCGGGTCGTGTGCGGCGATGGAGGCCCGCACCGCCTCAGCGCGCGGACCGCTCATCCAAGGCACCGTCTCCAGCAGCGCGGCGGGGGCGCCGGAGGCGAACATGATGGCCCGGCCGCGCGGGAACGCGGCCAAGTCCGACACGTCCAGGGTGCGTTCCTTGCGGTCGTCGTCGTGGCTGTAAGAGGTGCCTTGTTTGGAGCGGCTTCTGGTCATGTTGGAGTACCGGTATTCGCCCACGAGCTGCGCGAGCTCGTTCAGGAATTCGGCTTCGGCGACGCCGCCGCCGTAGACCTTGATGTTGGAGGCGCTCCAGAGTTTGCGCATCCCGTCGCGGCCCCACACTTCCACGCCTTGGGACCAGGACTGGAGGATGGTCATCAGGACGATGCCCCGGGAGCCGTAGTGGCTGTAGAGGTTCGGAAGTTCGCGCCAGCGGCAGACGTTGGCTGCTTCGTCCAGAACACCGACCATGGGCGTGGCCAGCCGGCCGCCGGGCGAGTGCACGGCCAGTTCTTCGGCGGCCTCGACCGTGGCCACGGTCAGCGCCGTCACCAGCGGGCCGGCGGTGCCCTTGCCTTCCTTGGACAGGCTGTACAGCGTGCCCTTGGACCGGACGAATTCTGCCGGATCGAACTGCGGCCGCTCGTCGTTCTCGCCCTGGGGTGTCACCCACCGTGCCACCTGGCGGTTGGTGAGGCAGGAGGCCATCTGCAGTGCCGTGCCGTACACGCCGCCGCGTTGCTTCTCGGGTGCGTTGATGACGCCGCCCACGGCGTTGGAGGTCTGGGTGAAGCCGTGGGCCTTGAGGATGTCCACCGCTTCATCGTCAGCGGGACGGGTCAGCCAGGTGTGGACCTGCGTGATCGGGCGGCCGTCGAGGGCTGCGGCGAGCAGGAGCCCGGCGAGGAGATCCTGGCCGGCGGGGTCGAAGTAGGCGTCCGTTTTGGCGTCCGGGCCGCGGGAGCCGGCTGCGAAGTGGTCGGCCAGGCGTGCCGCTTTCACTTCATCGGTGACGTAGGACAGGGGGTTCCACCACCAGCTGGGTTCTTCGAGGGCGACGGACTGCGGGTCGAAGACCCAGACCGGGCCCTCGGCGGCGCGCACGTCGCGGGTTCCGTCGACGATGTCCCGTTTGTTTGAGGTCACCAGCGCAGCTCCCGGGGCGGCGAGGATCGCCGGGATGGCCCGGGACGTCGTCTTGCCCGTCCTGGGTCCCCAGATGTCGATGTGCATGTCTTCCCAGGAGCCGTAGACCATCTGCCCGCCGAGGACGGTCTTGCCGACCGGGACGCCGGGTGAGCCTTTCACTCCCAGACGTTCCGCGGTGGCTGTGGCGCCGCGCAGGCTCAGCGCGCGCAGGTCCCGGCCTTTGGCCATGTGCTGGGCCGCGGCGTCCACACGCGAACGCTTTGACCGTTTGCGCAGCACCGCACGGACCACCAGAACGGCCACAAGGATGATGAGGACGCCGAAGCCGATCAGTACCCAGGTGGCGGCCGCGGGCCAGGTGACCTTCTGTGAGAGCAGGCTGAAGACCAGTTCAAACGGGTTCGCGGGCAGTTTCTGGCCGTCATTGGACAGCATCGAGCCCAGGTGCACGGCGCCGGCGACCGAGCCGACACCGAGCACCACGACGGTGATGAAGACCCAGAGCAGGATGTTTTCGGTATCCATCCGGGTACGCTTGCCGCTGCTTGGTGCACCCATCAGTTGTCCCCTTCGCCGTTCCTGCTCATCTCTATTCGCTCAGGTTCGTTGGCCCAATCTGCGGCCTTTATTGGCGTTTGAGCAGGCGACGTCGGTTCGGAGCCCCGAAGGGCCCGAATCGATGAACCGTCGACGAGAGTGACGGTTTGGGCGTAATCTCGACGCATGGTCGCTCCTTCTGAAGTTGGTGGCTGATGGCGCTGGTGGCGTTGCCGGGTGGCGGCGCCGTGGATCCAGCGTTCTGGAGTGTGCAGGCAGCCGAGGACTTTGAACAGGAGATCGTCGACCAGTACGCGCTGGCGATGGCCGCGGCTGGTCTGAGTGACTCGCATATCCGCAATACGCGGTCGACAATCATCGAATTCGCCCGTTCGGTGACCGGCCCGCTGTGGGCGGCAACGTGTCAGGATGCCGACCGGTTCCTGGCCGAGCAGAGACGGCTGGGCCGCAGCGTGAGCACCAGGGCCGGCAAGGCAGGGACGCTGGCGTTGTTTTACGAGTTCATGATCAGCCGGTACCAGGGCCGGATCCACCGGTTGACCGGGGTACTGGTCGAGCAGCCTATCGACGAGTTCAACCGCCAGGCCGGGGCATCGCTGGGCAAGGTCCGTGTGCCGCCGTCGGATGCCGAGATTGACGCGTTCTTCACCTGTTGGAGGCACTCGATACCCCAGGCCCGCAAGTATTTGCCTGCCGCGCGGGATTACTTCGCTGCTTCGCTGTGGCGCCGGCTGGGGTTGCGGATCACCGAGACGGTGATGCTCGACATCCGTGATTGGCGCCCTGACCTGGGCGGGTTCGGCAAGCTCCACGTGCGGTACGGCAAAGGAGCCCACGGCCGTGGCCCCAAGCCGCGCCTCGTCCCGGCTATCAACGGCGCGGCCGAGCTGATCGACTGGTGGCTGGGCGACGTCCGGCACCGGTACGGCGAGGACTGGGCCGACCCCGACGCACCCCTGCTCCCCTCGGAACGGTTTGACCGTGAGCTGGGACGATGCGGCCGGGTCGGTGGCAACGCGCTGCGGCGAAGTCTGGGGCTGCAGGTCGACCAGTGGCTGCCGGCATGGTCCGGAAGGATGACTCCCCATGTTCTGCGTCATTACTGCGCTTCCTCGCTCTACGGGGCAGGGATGGACATCAAGGCCCTCCAGGAGCTGCTTGGGCATCAGTGGCTCTCGACTACCTCGGGCTACATCCACGTGCGCAGCGAGCACGTCGAGCAGGCCTGGAAGAACGCCAACGAGCGGGTCGAGTCCCGCTTCGCGACCACACAGAAGGAAGGATGAGGCTGTGCAGTGGAACCTGCGGATCAGAGCCGCCGAACGCGGGATCTGGAAGTCAGCGCAGATGCGCCGGATGCTCGCCGACGCCGGGCTCGAGATCAGCGCCGGGAAGATGTCCTCCTGGTGGGCCGGGACACCGGCAACGATGAGACTCGAAGAGCTCGACGTGCTCTGCTCCGTGTTGAGGTGCTCGCCGACGGACCTGATGAGCCCCGAGCCGGACAAAGTCGCGGCACGTCGGCCACGCGCGGCCGAGACCGTCAACGGCGATGACGGGGGCCACGGCTCCAATAACGACGGGGTATCGCCGATCGTCACGCCGAGGTTCGACAAACCGCGGTCCGAACCGCCCCTGTAGGCAGTGCTGTCGTGAGTCCCGCCCCGGGCCCGGCGGCGCCGCTGCGGCCGCCTTCCATGTGCCCCAGCTGCCAAGTCAACCGTGTTGCGTGGGTCCACCCGCGGGTGGACTATTGCTACGACTGCCTGCCAGGCGGCCCGTTCATCGCACCGCCGTGCTCCAAGTGCGGGACCAGCACCGGCTACTTCAGCCAGGGCATGTGCATCAGCTGCCATCCCGGCAGCCCGCAACACCCAGGCTCGTGCAAGTACTGCCTGGCGTGGGGTGTCTACCGCCGATCCAACTGGACGTGCTGGCCGTGTCGTTGGTGGCGTTCCCACTACCCGGAAGGAGTCTGCGACTTTTGCGGCCGCATAGCCCGTGTCGGAGAGCGGCGGGCCTGCAGGCTGTGTCTGGAACAGGCCCGAATGCTCCAAGAGCCCGGACGCAGCCTGGACCTGGCCGGGGCGAACAAGAACGGCCAACAGCTCTTCCTCGCCAACATGAGCTTCCACCGACGTGGAGCCCCACGGTTGAGCCCCGAGCAACGCGCCCCCTGGAAGCGGCGGGACAAGAACTACCTGCCATTCCAGTCCGGTGCCGTGTTGTACGCCGACGTCGGCGTACAGACGACGTTGTTCGAGATGGCACCTGATCCCGCGGCCGTCGCAGCGCGCGTCCGCCTCAAAGACAGCGACCTGACCCGCTACTGCGCCGCAATCGTCCGTGAACACGCCCAAAGAGCCGGTTGGAGCAAACGGCAACGCAATGACGTGACCCGGTCCTTGCGGCTGCTGCAGGTCCTGCGCCCGACCCCGACCGCGAAGATCCGCGCCACCGACGTCCTGCAGCTGCGCCAATACTCCGGCAACGTCATCTCCACGATCGATGTTCTCGCAGCGGCCGGCCTGCTCATCGAAGACCGGCCGACCCGACTCGAACGCTACTTCGCTGCCAAGACCAGCACCCTTCCACCGGTCATGAAGGATCAGCTCGAGGTGTGGCTGCACGCTCTGACCGAGGGCACCCGCCAACCCCCTCGGCAGATCCCGCGGGACCCTCAGACCATCCGGGTACACATCCTGGGCATCGAACCCATCATCCACGCCTGGGCCGAGGCAGGCGTCCAGTCCTTCGCCGAGATCACCCGCGCCGACATCACCGCCGCGCTGGACGAAACAGGAGGCCGCCGCCACATCGCCGAGACCGGGCTCAAGTCGCTCTTCACGACCCTTAAAGGCCGCCGACTCATCTTCGCCAACCCGACCAGGGGAATGAAGGCGTCCCCGAGGGCCACCACCATCCCACTCGCCTTGGACGCGGATGTGATCCGTGCAGAGCTGAACTCTCCGGATCCGGCGGTCGCCCTCGCTGTCGCCATGGTCGCCTTCCACGCACTGACCGCCAAGCAGGTCAGCGGCCTGCGGCTGACAGACATCAGCGACGGGCATCTGGTCCTCGGAAACCGCGACATCCCGTTGGCCGCCCCCGTGCGTACCCGCCTCACTGCCTGGCTCGACCACCGCAACCAGACCTGGCCAGGCACTGCCAATCCGCATCTGCTCATCAACCGGCGTACCGCGCCCAGGCTCCTCCCCGTCAGCCGGCAGTTCCCCTGGACCGGCGTCACGCTGCGGCCCCAGGCGCTGCGCGAAGACCGCATCCTGCACGAGATCCACGCCACCGGCGGCGACATCCGCCGCATCTGCGACCTGTTCGGGCTCAGCGTCGAAGGCGCCACCCGCTACCTCAACACCGTCGAGCACCCCGACCTCACCCTCAAAGGGGAACGGGTTCCCCGAACCTGAGTACCCACACCCGCTACAACCCCCGCGCATACTCAACTTCGCACCAAAAGCGTCAAAATTCACGCGAACTTCTCACTGTTGATCGTCCAGCGCTTGTTTGTATCGTGTAGCGATTCCTCGACGCTGGTTAGTTTGAGGGCGACCGGGATCCCGGGGCGGCCGCCGACTTTGAAGAGGAATTTGCCCAGGCCCGGGCGTACGCGTTTGCGGGATCCGCCGACGTCGGTCCATGACCCCGGGTCAGCCCACGAGATGAGGCGGGCTTGTTCGGCCCGGGAGAGGGTGACGGCTTTGTTGAGTTTTTCCATTTCGGCTCCGGGGAGCGCGCCGCAGACGACCATGCCGGAGCGTTCGACGAATCCGCGCGCTTTCATCCGTTCGGATTCGGTTGGCAGAGCTTCGAGGTCGCTCATGGTGTGCGTGATCATGGCCTGCCCGACGCCCTCGGTCCGGTTCAGGCGGGTCAGCGAGTCAACCCGGTCCACCATGCCCTCACCGGAGCGCAGGGCCCGCCACAGTTCGTCCATGACGACGAAGTAGTTCCGGCGCGGTTCCAGGCCGGCGTCGGCCAGGGTGTGGGTGACCTGGACGGTGGCGAACCCTGTTGACCAGCAGGCCAGCAGGCAGGCCGCTTGGATGTCGCGCTGCGTGTCGGAGATCCCTGACAGGTCAAAGACCACGGGTTTGGTCAGGTCCATCGGCTGGTCGGTGGGCTGGGAGAACATGTCCGAGAACCGGCCCGAGCCGTCGAGGGAGTACAGCGACTGGCGCAGCTGGTCGGTCGCGTCGAGGTAGCGGCTCATATCGCCACGGTCCAGGGCGATCGCGCGCAGTTCGTCGGGGGCGTCTTTGATGACCTCGATCAGATCCCCGATCAGGGGAACGCGGTCCAGGCGCTCGTCCAGGATGTGCAGGGCCCTGTCAATCAGGGATTCCTCATGGGCGCTGGGCTTGCTGTTCCGCACGATGGTGATCAGCGCGGTGATCATGTTCAGGCGCCGGTTGTGCGAGTCCGCCATCAGCTGTTCGGCCAGCTTCTCCGCCTTCACCGCGGCAGCGAGCAGCTGCGCGGCCGCTGCCTGGTCGCCATCTGGATCGTTCAGGGTCCGGTTCGCTTTGGCCCGGTGTTCCTCGGCCGAGGCGAGCAGCCTGACGGCGGCTCCCGTGGCTTCACCGGGGTCCAGGACGTTCAAGTGGCCGCGTCCAGGACCCAGGCTGATGACCTGCCCGCCGAGTGCTTCGATCAGGTCAACGTAGTCCGGCTTCAGGTCACCGAGGATCAACGGGTTGATGCTGCGGCCTGCCAGGCCCAGGACGATGTGCCGGACCAGGGTGGACTTGCCGCAGTGCGGCAGGCCCAGGACGAACATGGATGGGTTGTTGATCATGCCGTGCATGAACCAGCTGATCGGATCGGCCCCGAAGGGCGCTCCGGTGTCGGTGTGAACACCGATCGGCACTCCCAGGATCGGGGTGCCGGACCCGCCCACGAACGGCCAGAGACCGCAGACCTGGACCGAGGTGCCGCGCCATTCGTCGGCTGCCGTGACGTAGACGGCTTCGCCCTGTCCGCGGCCGCGCCAGCCCCGCAGACCCGGGCGGCGGGCGACCGCGGCGGCGAGCTTCGTGGCCGGGGCCGGGGCCTGTGTGCGCTGGTGCTTGGTCTTGCTGCCGAACATCACATGGCCTCACGGATCTCTTCGGGAACCTTCAAGTGCTTGGGCAGGACCAGACCCAGTGGCAGGGACGCGGCAAAGGCAGAATCCTGGGAGCCGTAAGCGCGCCGCAACAGCAGACGTGCCGACGGGCCGAGGTTGCCCTCCACGACGGCCACGGCGTCCTCAAGGTCACGGGAGGACAGCACCGTGGCCGTAACCACCATGCCGAAGTTGACCAGCCCGGCCCCCTTGGCTTCCTCCGCTGCGGTGGCCTGCGCCGCACGGGCATCAACCAGGGCCCGGGCGGTGGGCCGGTTGGTCGAGGAGGCCCGGGTCAGGGCGCTGGTCTGGTCCGACTCCACGATGGCGGCCGCGCGGCCGGCTTCGATGGGCCGGTACAGCAAGGTGACGCGCTTGCGGTCGATCTCCGCGTGCGGTGCGACGAGGCGGCCCAGCGCTGATGCCAGGATGTGTCCGCGTGGTGCGCCTGTCATCGTCCAGGACACCGAGTGCCCGGAATCGTGGCGGTAGCCGTCCCAGTTGGATTGGTGGGCGGATGGTCCGACGTCGCCCCAGTCCAGGTCAACGGGTGTGCCCTGGTAGTGGGCTTCGTCGATGAGCCGGGCCGCTGCAGGGTCGTATGCGACCCGAACGACCTCACACAGTTCCTGGGCGTTCAATGGTGCGCATGCCCCGGCGCCGGTGGATTCCAGACGCTCGGTCAGGCTGGGAAGCCGTGAAGCGAGGTCCCTTGCGATTTCTTCTGCGGTGCGTCGCTTGCCGCCTGCCCGGGCAGCGGCGCTGAACGTCAGCGCGACCCAGGCGCGGATCGTGGCCGATCCCTGCGGGTAGGTGTTCAAGGCCTCCCAGAGCATGGCCTTGGCAATGTCAGGGGCGTCGTCATGGATGTTCGATTCAACTTCCCGGCGCAGCCGTGCCCCGGAATCGGGTGCGGTTTCGACCGTGACGGATGCAGCCACAACGGCAGGTTCATTCGACAACGAGGCCAGCCAGCCGCCCCAGTTAGCCACCCAGGCATCAATCTGCTCAGGATCGACCAAGGACGCACCGTCGGGCTGGGTGCCGAAGACAACGGTGTAGTGCGCGGTGGAGGGAAGGTGGATCAGCGCGAAGGGGCGGCCATAGGAGTCGGTGAACTCGTAAAGCTTGGAACCGGCAGAGATTCCAGGTAGCTGGAACTCGCCCCAAGGCGTCAGTCCCAACGGACCGGAGCGGTAGATGTTGGCGCGTCTGCGCCGTGCTGAGCGGAACGCCAGCCGGGCGAAGATCCGCTCCCCTACGGACTTGTTGTGCTTGTCGGTCACCGAGACGACGGCCAGCGCCACCCCAAGGACGAGCAGGGCAATGAGCCCGGCGAACCAGCCGCCGACAAAGAGACAGATGACCGTGATGATGAGGCCAACAAACAAACCGGCTGTTGCCAGCCCACCAAGGGTGCCGATGCCCGCTTTGCGCGGACGCCGCCAGTTGCCGTAGGTCGGTTCCCTGTATGTGTTCTCGATAGCGGCCATTTCAGGCACCCCCCGTGGATTCTTCGCTCATGTCTTTGATGGCCCCGGAAGCGGCTTGGCCTGCTTCAATGCCCTTCTGTGCTGCCAGCACGGCGACACCGCCCGCGCCCGCCGCCACAGCGCCACCGCTGGCGGCTGCTCCGCTGCCTGCCGCAGCACTACCGGTACCGGTAGGTGCTGCCGCGCCAGTGGCTCCGGCGCTCCGGGTACCTGTCTTCCCCGCTGTGCCGGACGTTCCTGCCGTTCCCTGGCTGCCAGTGCCCGAGGGGCCCTGCGATCCGGGGCTTTGGCTCGAGGTGCTGCTGGTTGTCGTCGAGCTGGTGGAGGATCCGCCGCCGCGTCCGGCGGTGCCCATGCTGATGGCGCCGGAAGCCAGTGCGCCGACCGTCCCTGCTGCCAGAGCGCCACCGCCGCCAGCGACAGCGCCAACCATCGGGGTGACGAACCGCATGAGGGCTGGCATGGCGAACAAGGCAATGATCATCAGAGCCAGTCCGGTGACCGTTGCCAGGAGCGCGGAGCCGAAGTCCTTGCCGTCACCAACGTTTCCGAAGATCTTGGTGCCGCTGAGCTGGAAGGCCGTCGCGTAGATAATGGCGGCCGCGGGTTTGTAGAGGATGAAAGCGATCAGCCATGCTGTGCACTTCTGGAACCAACCCTTGCCGGCCTCGGTGTTGCTGAAAGCGGCAGCCGTAGGGAAGATCCCTGTCAGGATGACGAGCAGGCCACCGCGGATGATCATTAGCACGATCTGCATGACGGAGGCCAGAATGGCGATGAGCCCCAGGAGGATGATCATGATCGACCCGATCGGGCTGGTGGCCGAGAGCGCCAATAGGGCGGTGATGTTTTCGTTGAACGAGGTCCCGTTCGTGGAGTTGGTGATGATCCAGGCTGAGAACTGATCTGCCGCGACTGTCAGCAGTCCCACTGCTGCCACACCGGCGCCGGAGACGACGATTAGGGTCGCCAGCGAACGCACCAGATCCCGCAAGGGTGCACCCCTGCGCTCAATCGTCATCTTGGCTGCACCCACGAGGACAGACATCACAGCCAGGGAAGCCGTCCAGAAGTAGAGACTGTTCTGCAGGAACAACACCGGGTCACTCGCGGTGGACCCTCCGGGGGCTGCGGTTAAAGCGGGAGTTCCCACGTTCACCCAAAATGTCCCGAGTGTTTGGACTGTTTGTCCAACGGCATCGGCAATCGCTTTCGCCATGTTCTTGACGGCATCATTGGCGACATCTTCGATGGCCGCCCCTGCCTGGCAAAAGGGATTTATTGCATTCAACCCGGAGCAGTCAGCCATTAGACACCGGCCCACTCAACGTAACCACTGAGGTCACTGAGCTGTCGCGCACCTGTGTCCCCTGTAGCCGGCACAACGAACTTCCAGTCGCCCTCGTACCACTGGAGCGGAACGGGAATGGAGACGAAGGTTCCGTTTGCACCCTTGAATGCAAGATCAATAACGGCTCGGTCAGCCTCGTAATAACGAAATGTGAAGCCAGCCAATTGGGCGGTCACGGAGTTTGGGGCCGCTGTTGGGGATGACTTCAGCACCGCATCTCGCTCCGGGCTTGGTACAGCCAACTGCTGATAAACGAGGTCCGCTTTTCCAGCTGCGGACAACGCAGTCATGTTTGCCGCTGCATACAACGCACCGGTCGGTGAGTGTGCGAAGCAGGAGCGGAGGCCGTTTGTTTCGGTCTTGCCGGGGCCGAACTGCGTGGGCGATGTTGGTGCGGCGATCTTGCCGACCAATTCCCATTTGGTCTCGGCGGGCGTAGTGGCCGGCTTGGCCTGGTCACCGGATGGCAGGCCGCACACGCTGGCTGCCGACGTCGCCGTAGGTTGGCTGCTGGTGCTCGTGCTGGTGGTGCCCGGTTCAGGGGACGCCGTTCCGCCGCCTCTGGGAACCAGGGCGAGGATTACCCCGAGCGCGACAATGATCGCCACGACAACGGCCGAGATGATGAACTTAGGTTTGGTCAGCGGGTTCTGGTCTTCGTTCACTGTCGGTTCAGTCATGGCTTTCGCTCCTTAGACCAGGGCGCCTACGACGCCGCCGGCGGAGGCTGCGAGGATGCACCCGCCGAGGACCCATGCCAGACGGCCGGCATGCTCGCCGCCCTCGCCGCGTCGGTTGTTGATCATCATCGTTCCGGCTGTGATCAGGATGCCCGCGACTGCCAGGCCGAATACGATCCATGCGACCCATTTGAGGATTGTCAGTAAGCCTTCAGAACCGGGAGGTGCCTCACCTGTGCCGGGGTTCGGTATCTCGGTGATGACAAAGCTTGACCATTCCATGGCTTTGGAGAACAACATGAGTTTCTTCTTTCTACTTGGCCGTGAGTCCGGCGGTGGCAGTTACTGCGATGTGGACCTGTTCAAGGGTGGTGCGGGCCTCTTTGGGAAGTTCCTCGGCGGCGACGTCATGGCCATAGCGCCATGCGTCTACCCAGGGGAAATGCCACATGTGGGGCACTCCCCCGCCGACGACGCGGGCGAAGTCGCGGATCTCTTTGGGGAGCCGTCCGGGAGCGTCAGCCATGACCACGAGGCCAGCGACGCGGATCCCGGGAAGAGAACGGGAAGCCCATTCAGTGGCAGCCAGCCGTGCTGCACGAAGGCTTGGGATATTGGACCTGGCAACCAGGACGATCACGGATCCGGCGGCCGTCAAAGGCCACTGATGCTCGGCTGCTTTGGTTCTCTTGTCCAGGCGTGCAAGCGACGTTTCGCCCGCGCCGCCGTGGACGCCAAGCCACCAAAAGCTCGGTTCCCTCCCCGCAACGTTCCTTCGGGGAAGCCGGTCTGCGTGGTCCGGCTGCGGAACACTCAGCTGCGGCCTCGTCGCCCCCGTAGGGATGAAAGGCGGCTCTTCCGGGATAGCTGGAACGGGTTCGTCGATAGTTTCTGCGCCGAGCGTCACCCAGCGATTCTTTGAGACCGGCATTTCACATCCCCTACTAATGTCCGCAAAGATCGTATCGGTACCATCCGACACGAAAGGCCAAAAGTGACCCCCAACAACAGCTTTAGTACCTTTCAGTCACTTCTAGTACATCACAGTACCAATTTGTGGTCTACGATGGCTCTATGCGGTGGGACGGACTGAGCGTGGACCCCAAGTACCTGGAAGCACTCTTTGCCAAGTACCCGGAGCGTCTTACGCCTCAGGACCTCGAAGAGATCTTCGGGTTGTCCCGAAACACCGTCTACCGCTGGCTCCAAACCGGAGTGATTCCTGCTTACCAAGTCGAGAAGACATGGTTAATCGCCAGAGATCAAGTCAAGGACTGGGTCTGGGAGAACCGGAACACGCTCAGGAAGGGCCAGACACCAGAAGTGAACGACGAGGACCAGCCCTAAGGCGAAGCAGCCGACGAGCATATGTAAGGGGGACACATGCAATCACGAATGAGCGCGCCTGCGCTGGCCGCCGGCGCCGTCCTTGCACCCGTCGGCTTGGTTCTGTCCATCATCCTGTTCGGTGGGGGCTCTCAGGCCGCTGCCGACGTCTGTTCACCGACCGGGTCCAGCGTCAGCGTTGACGCAAACCAGCTGCCCAAGGTCGCTGTCGCCGGCTACGAAGGAGAACAGCTGAAAAACGCCGCCCTGATCATCAACGCAGGCAAAGCCCTCGGCCTGTCGGCCCGGGGGCAGACGATCGGCGTCATGACGGCCATGGGTGAATCCGGGCTGCGTGTCCTGGACTACGGCGACGGCCCGGGACCTGACTCGAGGGGACTGTTCCAGCAGCGCGACAACGGTGCGTGGGGAACCTACCCGGACCGCATGAACCCTACGACTTCAGCCATGAGCTTCTTTACCGCCCTGCAGAAGGTCAACGGGTGGGAACAGCTGGAACCCACCACGGCCGCGCACCGGGTCCAGCGCAACGCCGACCCGTTCCACTACCAGTCCTACTGGGCAGCGGCCGTCGAGGTCGTCGCCGTCCTGGGCGACGTAAAGATCACCGATGCCGGCGGGGAAAGCTCCTGCGGCATCCCTGGGCAATCCGGCAAAGACGATGACCTGCCGTGGCGCACGGCCAAGATCTACGAGCCCTCCCCGCTGGGCATGTACAACCGCGAATGCGTCGACTTCGCCCTCTGGCGGGTCAACCAGCAGCTGGGCAGCACCGCCGCCCCCTACAAGGTCCTGAACGGCACCTTCCGTCCTGACGGTGCCGTGCTCGGCTCGGCCCTTACCTGGAAAGACGGCTGGGACGCCAAGGGCTGGCCCACCGGTGGAACACCCCGGGTCGGCGCGGTCGTCTGGTACTCCCCCGGCACCGGGGGCGCCGACGGCACCTACGGCCACGTCGCCGTCGTCAAAGCCGTCCACGGTGACGGCAGCTTCCTCGAAGAGGGCTACAACGGCAACCCCGCCCCGAACGACCACACCTACTACACCCGCACCGTAGAGAACAGCACTCCCAGCGCCTTCCTCTACCTGCCCGGCAGCGACTCACCGGAGGAACCATGAAACGCGCCCTGACAGCCCTTACGGCCCTGCTCGTGTGTACCGCGTGCGCGCCGGTATCCAGCACAACACCCGCGGAACCATCGCCCAGCACTTCCGCCGCCGCCCCAGCCACGCTCAGCGCAGGCGGTAAGCCCCAAGCTCCCGGCGGCACAGCACCGGCCACCCTGGGCATCCCCTGGGACGAAGCAAGCAAAACAGCCGCGCTCGAGACCGCGACCAACGCCATGACGCTTTACGCCCGTCCCACAGTCCCGGACAAGCAATGGATCCAGGAACTCGGGCAGGTCCTGACCGCCCAAGCAACCGCTGATTACCAATACGTTGACCCGGCCAACATCCCGGTCACCAGGATCACCGGAACGGGCCAGCTCAAGATCGATGAGAACAACGGTTTCGGCTGCCATGTCGTCTTTCCCACCGACGCCGGCGACTACGACGTGCAACTGCTCCGCAGCGCAGCCGACAAACCCTGGCAAGTCAACCGATTTACGCCCCCGAACGGCACAAAGTAAGGACAGATGATGGAAACCCAAGCACTCGACTTCCCCAAGATCAACGCCGTTCTACGCACCAACGGAACCGGTGAAGTCACCATCAACGGGACCTCCCACGCGATCGAGGCCGCCGACGAAGCCGCCGTCCTAAGCGATGCACTACGGCTCATCACCGAAACCGCTGCTCAGCTCGGCCGACCCGTCCGCGTCAGCACCACCGACCCGGACGGACAGGGCCTCATCATCGTCTCCCCCGAAGGCGTCGTCAGCGAGGCCGCCCCGATCAAGCCCACCCCGAAGCGGGAGCAGGACACCCTGCCCATTACGGCAGCTCCTTCGCTGGAAACGGCCAAGGCCACGACCACGGCCGCGCCTGCACCCACGCCTGCACCCACGCCTGCACCCACGCCTGTTTCGGTTCCCGACGACTCTCCGTCCGAAGAAGTGCCGGCACAAGCTGCCGACGCCGCACCGTTGACCTTCAGCGCAGCCGTTACAGCCGCGCCCGCCGGGGCGCCCGCACGGGCTGCCACAGCAGCCGCTGTGGAGCCTGCCACCCGGCGCAGTCTCAAAGACACTTCGTTCCTCATTAGCGCGCCCGTGCTCCAGCCGGCCACCCGCGGCTGGCGCGGCGTTTTCAGCCGCTTGGGCTTCCGCATGGACCCCTCGGCCGAGGAGCTGGCCGAACGCGAAGACATCCGCACAGTGAGCCAGCACTGGCCCGGCCCCCGCACCGTCGCTGTCGTCAACCGCAAGGGCGGAGCAAACAAGACCCCCACCGTCGTCATGCTTTCGGCCATCCTGGCCCGCTACAGCGGCGCAGCGACCGTAGCCTGGGACAACAACGAATCACAGGGCACGCTCGGCTGGCGCACCGAAAAGGGCGGCCACAACAACAGCGTCCTCGATCTCATCGACTCATCAAAGGCGCTGCTATCCCCCAGCGCCCAAGCAGCCGAGATCGCCCAGTTCGTCCACCACCAGACCTCGGACAAGTTCGACGTCCTGCGCTCAGACGAGAACGAGGAGGGCGACCACGAAGTGACCGCAGAGGAGGTGGACATCGCCCACCAGGTACTCACCCGCTACTACCGTCTGATCGTCATGGACTCCGGAAACACGGCCCGCGCCGCGAATTGGCGGCGAATGATCCACCACACCAACCAGCTTGTGGTCCCCGTGACAGCCATCGAAGACCGCGCCGAAGCCGCGCGCCTGACTCTCCAAACGCTGGAATCCCGTGGCGGCCACGACGCCGAGCTGGCCCGCAACGCCGTCGTCATCGTGTCCGAGTCCACCGACGCCAAGCGCAGCATGAGCGGCGATGCGCTCAAGCGCGCCAAGGATGAGGCCCGTCGGATCGCTGACGGCTTTGCCCCGCATGTACGGGCCGTGGTACGTATCCCCTACGACCCCGCCCTGGTCAACGGGCCCATCCGCTACGACGCACTCCAGCCCGCCACCCAGCGGGCATGGCTGGCCGCAGCCGCCGCAGTGGCCAAAGGCTTCTGACCTCGTCTCATGGGAACGACACGCCGAACAGACCGCGCAGTTAACGGTACCGGTACGTATAGGCTCGGGCTTATGAGTACAGCCATCCACAGACGCGTACGGGGTACAGGGGCCGGCAACGTCGTCCTCAAAGTTGACGTTGCTGCCGATGCTAAAGCTCTGGTGGAACGTCTTGCCGCCCACATGGGGCTCTCCAAAGGACAAGCGGCCGAACGCCTCCTGCTGAGCATCCGGCTGGATGCTCGCGGGTTGCCGATTTGGCCTGACATAGACGACCACCACGAACAAGGAGCTTTGCCTATCGATAAGGCTTCTTAACGGAAGAAGGCCCCTCCTAAAAGGAGGGACCTTCCTAATCCTTCGCTCAGATCTCTCATCCGCCAAGATCCGGATCCGAGCTGTTACAACACCCACGCAGTGGGTGCCATTTGTGTTACCTCGAAAGGAACTACTGTCCTTATGGTACCGGAACCGGTATTGGCGTCAACGCACGCCCTTGTGGGTGTCGCTCCACATCCGAGACCAGAAGATGCTTGGAGTCTTGCTCCGCTGATTGCCGGCACCCCTTCGTACCGTTTGGGGCGTTGGATTGGGCAGAGGTTTCAATATCCTCGGCCGGAGCAGGCGCCGAGGATCACTCGCTCTTTGCCGGAACATCCTGCCGCTGTGATGGTGCACGGCGCGGATGGCCGCGTCTCCACGCTGTGCCTGGACTTTGACACCTCCAAGGCACTGAAGGGCGTGGTGGACTCGGACGCGGTCCGGGTGGGTCGGTTGTTGGCGGAGTGCGGCATGAGGTTTGTGGAGGATTTCTCCCCCAGCGGTGGACGACACCTGTACGTCCCGCTGCAAGACCGGATGGACGCGGCCGAGGCCCGGGAACTGATCGAAGCGCTAACCCTGATGGCCAGCAGTCTTGACCCAAGCCCGCACCAGAACATCACCGACGGGTGTATCCGTGTCCCAGGAAGCATCCACAAGTCCGGTGGCCATCAAACCCTCATCACTCCCCTAGCCCAGGCGTACGGCATCCTGCGCCGCCGCAACCCAGCGCAAGGATTGGTGAAGCTGCGCGCGGCGTTGGCGCCGGAACTGGCCCGCAAGCGCGTGCTCAAGGCCCGGGTAGCGAAGACCGTGGCCGTTCAACGGACCGGCGGGCTACCGGCGCTGCTACTGGAGTCCCGTAGCGAGACCCCGCTACGCCGGATCGCCCGGACCGGCTTGTACGACACGGCTAGGTACAAGAGCCCGTCCGAGGCCCGGATGGCGGTGCTGAACCACTTCAGCGCCTGTGGCTGGTCCCTGCAGCACGTGAAGAACGAACTCGCTGGCCAGTTCCCAGGCCTGGCTGCCCTCTACGGATCTGCAGAACGCCAGGCAAGGCTCCTTCCCTACGAGTGGGCCAAAGCCCAGGCCTTCACCAGCACAGCTTCCAGCAAGCGAAAACCACTCCCCCCTCAACGGAGGGAAAAGAGTGCACTTATTAACAACACGAGCCCGACTTTACTCACAGGGGGGGCGGATAAGACTAGCAGCGTCGCTGTGCACCAACTTGTGAACGATTTGGAAAATGTTCTCTACGCAGTTCTCGACCACAGCCTCCAAAAACGCGGCCGTGAAGGCCTCAGCCTGCGCTTACTGATCCGCGGACTGCTGGGATACATGCGGGCCAAGGAAACTGACATTCTCGACGTCGGTTGCCGCACTCTTGCTGTAGCGATGGGCAAACACCATGTCACCATCGCCAGGCTGCTGCCTATTCTGGTTCAGGCTTCTGACGGGATCCTCACCAAGATCGCGGACGCACGTCAGAAGGCGGCCGACGTCTATCTCCTCCAACTCCCCGAGCGTTATCAACAGCTTGCACGGGAACTGACCTGGAGGAAAGGAAAAATTCACGCCATCCGACCCGTGTTTCGGGCTTTGGGAGACGCCGCTGCCCTGGCCTATGAGGCAATTGAACGCGGCCGCTACTCCCTCACGACCGCAGAAGTCGTCCGTAACAGTGGCGTCAGCCGCAACGCCTGCTCGGCCGCCTTGGCTGAGATGGAAACGCTCGGCATGATTCAGCGTCACGGCGGAACCTGGAGAACCACCGCGGTGAACCTTCGCACGCTTGCCGCGAGGCTCGGAGTGCTCGACGACTACCTTGACCACATCCGCCGGAACCGCCATGAGCGGGCGATCTGGCATGCCTACCTCGAAAGGTTTAAGAGGACACTGCAGTTTGGGATCGTTGAAGCAGACATGTTTGATCCTGAAAGGGATGAATATTGGCCACCACCGGATGATGCGGCGGTGTGGCGGTTACGCCAGTCGGCATAAGTTTCTGGTGGAGTTCACGAGCGTGGGTGGCTTGTTGCGCTGCCTCTAGGCCGTTGATTCCGAGGTCACTTACGTGAGTGCTACCGAACTGCTAGCGCTTTGATATCCGTGCGCTAGCTGTAATTCCCACGGAGGTTGTGAACGCGGCTGATGGGAGTTTTTCCTCCGATGCCGGTATGAGGGGTGGCTTGTGAAAAAGTGAAATATCCGACGTTAAGGTTTTGCCGGGCGGCGTAGTGGCCTGTATTTGCCGGGTTTGATCTGGTTGGCGCGGGGCCAGGTGTAGTCGCCGGTGAGGTTGATGTGTTCCCAGCCCAGGGGTGAGAGGAACCGCAGCAGGTCAGGGTCCGTGGCGTTCCCGTCCTTATTGAGGGTGGTGATGGTGCGGTCGAGGTAGACGGTGTTCCAGAGAATAATGGCCGCGGTGAGAAGGTTCAGTCCGCTGGCGCGGTAGCGTTGCTGTTCGAAGGAGCGGTCGCGGATTTCGCCGAGGCGGTTGAAGAAGACGGCCCGGGCGAGGGTGTTCCGGGCCTCGCCCTTGTTCAGGCCGGCCGTGACTTTGCGGCGCAGGCCGGGGTTCTGGAGCCAGTCCAGCAGGAAGAGGGTCCGCTCCAGTCTGCCCAGCTCCCGCAGCGCGAGTGCGAGCCCGTTCTGGCGCGGGTAGGCGCCGAGTTTTCGCATCATCAGGGACGCGGTCACGGTGCCGGTCTTGATGGACGCGGCGAGGCGGAGGATTTCATCCCAATGCAGGGCAATCATTTTCGTGTTGATGGTCCCGCCGATCAGCGGCGCCAACGTGGCAAGTCCCGGATCGGTGGTAGGTGTGTAGAGACGGGTGTCGCCGATGTTGCGGATCCGTGGGGCGAACCGGTACCCGAGCAGGTGCATAAGAGCGAAGAGGTGATCGGTGAATCCGGCCGTATCCGTGTAGTGCTCCTGGATCGCCAGGTCGGACTCGTGGTAGAGCAGCCCGTCCAGGACGTAGGTCGCGTCGCGGTCGCCGACGTTGACGAGCTTGCTGTGGAAGGGCGAGTACTGGTCCGAGATGTGTGTGTAGATCAGCCGGCCGGGCTCGGCACCGTACTTGGGGTTCACATGCCCGGTGGATTCGGCTTTGCTGCTGGCACGGAACCGCTGCCCGTCCGATGAGGAGGTGGTCCCGTCGCCCCACTGTGCGGCGAAGGGGTGTCCGTGCTGGGTGTTCACCAGTTCCGCCAGAGCGGCGCTGTAGGTTTCGTCCCGGATGTAGGAGGCCTGGTGGCGGTCCAGCTGGGCGTAGCTGACGCCGGTGCATGACTCGGCCATCTTCGTCAGGCCCAGGTTGATTCCGTCCGCGAGGATGGCGGTGAGAAGAAGTTGCTTGTCTTTGGAGGGCTGGCCGGATTTCAGGCTGGTGAAATGGCGGGTGAACCCGGTCCAGCCATCAACTTCCATCAACAGATCGGTGATCCGGATCCGCGGAAACATTGCGCTTGCCTGATCGATCAGTGGCTGCGCGTGTTTTGGCACGATTGTCTCCAGCGGGGTGATTTTCACGCCCTTGTCCGTGACCATCACCCCGGGCAGTTCATCGCGGGAGGCGAGGTCGTTGACATGGTGCAGCCGTTCGTTGAGCAGGGCCAGCCGGTTCTGGAGATAGCTTTCGCCGCCGTCGGTCGTGACCAGAGGCAGCTTCCCGGTGGTTTTCATAACCGTGTAGTCAGGACCGGCAAGAAGGTAGTCATCGAAGTCACGGAATTGACGGGATCCGGTGACCCACAAGTCTCCGGAACGAAGCGCATTCTTTAGTTCCGCGAGGGCACAGAACTCGTAGAAGCCCCGGTCTATGCCGTTTTCCGTGAAGACCAGCGGCTTCCACCGGGGCCGGACGAACGAGGTGGGCGCATCGTCGGGGATTTTTCGGGCTCCGGCGGTGTTCAGGGTGCGGACGAGGTTGATTGCTGCCAGCAGGTCCTGTGCCGCCGGGGCCGCGTTGAGGTCAAGGACGGCAAGAAATGCCGGGGTGTAGCGGCGCAGGGTGGTGAAGTGGGCGCTGACGAGGGCGAGGGGGTCCTCGAGGGCCGGGCGGGTCAGTTCCTTGGCGTGGGCGATGCTTTCGGCCAGGGATTCCCAGCCGATGGCCGTTTCGATGGCGGCGAAGGGATCTTCGCCGTTTTCCTTGGCCTCAAAGAGGGCATCACCGAGCCTGGAATGGATGCGCATCATGGCGGCGACGGTGGAGCGGGATGCCAGGGTGGCCTGGTTTTGCTTGTTCTGTGCGGTCCGGATGAGCCGGCCGATGATCCGGTCGTGCAGATCGATGATTTCGTCGGTGACGGTGGCCATGCTTTCGGTGGCCATGGCGAAGAGGGTCGCGTACCGGCGTGCCGGTTCAAATCTGGCCAGATCCGCCGCGGTCATCGAGGCACCCTCCCGGGCAAGCTTCAGCAACCTGTTCCGATGAACCAGCCGTCCCGCAGCCCAGGGCAGCTCCAGCGCACGCCAGGTGGTGAGCCGGTCGATGTGCTCATTCATCGCCCGCGCGTTGGGTCGCAGCGGCGCCTGCCGCAGCCAACCGATTTCCGTCAGAGAACTATCGCGGCGGCGGCGCAGCAGCCCGTCGAGGCGTTGCCGGTGACCCACGGTCAGCTGCTCACCCAAAGTGAGGTAAATCCGCCTATTGGCCCTGGTCAGCGCCTGCGCACAGGCCTTTTCAATGACCCCGATCCCGGGCAACGCGACCTTCCTTGCCTGCAGGAAATCCCTCGCGCTTTCGACCAGGACCAGGCCCTTGTCCGTGTGCGCAGCCACAACACCCACATGCTCCACGAGCCAGCGGTAGTCCGCGATGCCGAACGCTGACATGCCCAGATACCCGCGGATCTCCCGTCCATGCTCCTGCCGCGTTTCCTCACGTGTTCCATACTCGTCCCAGGCATCAATGGAAACGCCCAGGCTGGAGGCCAGCCAGGCAATGAGTTCCGGCGGCACGTCGGTGTCGTCGGCCAGCCCGATGCCCGGGTGGCGCAGCAGACACAGCTGGACCGCAAAGCCCAGCCTGTTCGCGTCCCCGCGGCGTTGCCGGATCAACGACATATCCGCATCACTGAGCGTGTAGTGGGCTGCAAGGTCCTCTGTTTCAGCGGGCATTGCCAGGATTTGGCCGCGCTCGGCAGCCGTGAGCAAAGAACGCAGAGCCAACTCATGTCTCCTTTGCCGCTACGTTGCCGCCCCACGGGGTCAGCATCTGTACCTGCAGCAGCGGACGGCCACCGCTCATGGCTTCGCCAAGTGCCGGTAGATGGTGGGCCGGGTGACGCCGAATTCCTGGGCGATGTGCTCGACGGTGTGGGCCCGTTTCCCGTCGGCGTTTTTCTCCTCGTACATTTCCCGGGCAAGCCTGACCTGGCGGGGGCCGAGTTTTGGTTTCTGTCCGCCGGTCCTGCCCCGCGCACGTGCGGCGGCCAGCCCGTCCCGGGTTCGTTCGGACATGAGGGCGTGTTCGAACTCGGCGATCGATCCGAGGATCTGGAAGAACATCCGGCCGATGGCGGTGGATGTGTCGATGCCCTGGTCCAGGACGATCAGGTCCACACCGCGTTCCTGCAGCGTCTTGGACAGGTCGATGAGGTGCTCCAGGGACCGCCCGAGCCGGTCGAGTTTGGTGACGACGAGCTGGTCGCCTTCCCTGTTTGCGGAGAGCAGGGCCTTGTCGAGTTCGGGTCTGCGGGAGAGCTTTCCGGAGGCTGTGTCGATGTAGACCTGATCGCAGCCGGCCGCTGTCAGGGCGTCGTGTTGGGCTTCGGGGTGCTGGTCACGGGTGGAGACCCGACCGTATCCGATTCGCATGACCAAAACGTATCACTAACCCTGCTGTACGTTACACAGCCGCGTACACGGCAAGCGTTACAAAGCTGACCGCGTGGTTCCGCGGTTCCGAAAAACCGGTCCGAAGTGTCTTGTGAACGATCGTTACCGGACATGGTGGCGCCGGGCGGATATGGACGAATTCACAAGCCGCCCGAGCTGTGACTGTTAACCGCAAATGGCCGCCTTTTTTCACAGCTGGGTTCGCGGTTTTCGCACAGATGGCCTCGAATGAGCTGCGGTGCGTGAGGCGGTCACCTCTGCCGGGTACACGTTTAGCGGCAACTAACTCTTCGACGCGGTACACAGCCTCTGCCAGGGAAAGCGGCCGTCCCCGCCGACGGCGAGGCCGCGCGCATCACTCAGGCCAGGCACAAGGGCCCGCGTAACCCGATACCTTACTCCTGACTCCGGTCAAGGACAGTCGTAGAGCACCGGCACCGGATGGTGAAACTGAACCCCTCCCTGGCACGTTGAAACCTATGGTCGTGACCTGCGAGGAAACCCCCGGCCGGTACCCTTGGATTATCGAACCGGCACGGAAGGAAGGAAACGTTGTGACCGCAGTATCGCGCGGCCCCGTCACCGCTTTCCTCCTCCGTGCAGGATTTCTGACCGCGGCCCTGGCCATCATCGCCGGAATCTTCGGCATGCACATCATGACCGATGCGCAGAACATGACCGCGGAGCATGGCATCTCCGTGACAGCTGCGGCCCCGGCCATGGCGCAGATGGAAGGCATGCCGACCGGTGCCAACGCCGGCCACGGGCCAGGGTTGTCACCGGCTGCGGCACCAGTGGTCGGTGCGGCTACCGGGTTGTCGTCTTCCTGTTCCGCTGCAGGGTCGTGCCCCGAGATGTCCGCCACGGGCAATGCCTGCGTGCTGTCACAGGGAAACACGCCTCAGACAGCTCCCATGCCGGGAACGGCACCGTCCGCGCTGCCGGATTTCGCTGGCGCGGCCGTCGTCGGCACCAACTATTCCTACTCACCGGGCAGCCCTTCCCCGGGCGAGCTCTGTATCAGCCGGACGTAAGCCGGCACGCTTGCGCCGTGTCCTTCCCCGGCGCATAGTCCAGCCACCAGCACGCGTGAAACAGTCCGGTCTCCGGCCGGGCCGGCCACTGCGCGCAATGTCCAAGGCGCCCTGAGCGCCGCTGATACTTTTGAGGACCCTGATTTTCATGAAGAAGACCCTGACCCTTTCCGCTGCCGCCATCGCCGCAGCAATCGCCCTCGCCGGCTGCTCCGCCGGTTCGGGGACCGGCAGTCCGGAGGCAAGCACCACGTCCGGCATGAACCACGGCAGCTCCGGCACGGCTTCAAGCTCAGCCCCGGCAGCTTCGGCAGCAGCTTCGGCGGAGTTCAACGACGCGGACACCATGTTCGCGCAGATGATGATCCCGCACCACACCCAGGCCGTGGCCATGAGCGACATCATGCTCAAGAAAGAAGGCATTCCCGCCGCGGTGACAGACCTTGCCACCAAGATCAAAGCGGCCCAAGGCCCCGAGATCGAGAAAATGACCGGCTGGCTGGAAAGCTGGGGCCAGCCCACAATGATGCCCACGAACATGCCTTCGACCCACAGCATGTCCGGGATGATGGGCCAGGACGACATGGCCAAACTCGAGGCCGCGCAGGGCACCGAGGCCGCCAGGCTGTTCCTGACCCAGATGATCGCCCACCATGAGGGCGCCGTCATGATGGCCAAGACCGAAACCACCGACGGCAAGAACGCCGACGCCGTCCAGCTCAGCAAGGAGATCGTGAGCTCCCAGGAAGCCGAAATCCAGGAAATGAAAGACCTCCTGGCCACCCTGTAGCCAGCCCACATCCGGCACCGGCCCCCTTCCCGGGGGCCGGTGCCCTCCCACAGACATTCCCGTTGAGCCTTTGGAGTTCCCCGTGCCCCTGCACTCTTTGACCCGTCCCCGTCCAGCGGCTGCCCTCGCCGCAGCCGCCGCCCTCCTGCTGACCCTGACCGCCTGCACCCCCGGCTCCACCACCGATACGCCGGAGGCCGGCACCGCACCGACCACTGCGGCCCCGGGCCTTCCCAGCTCCCACGTCCATGGACTCACCGTGAACGGCACAACCGGCCAGGTGCTGCTGGCCACCCACGACGGCCTCTTCGACGTCACCAAGTCCCCGGCCACCAAAATCGGTGACACCAACGACCTGATGGGCTTCACCACAGCCGGTGACAAGGGCCCGTTTTACGCCTCCGGCCACCCTGGGCCCGGATCGGACCTGCCCAACCCGATGGGTTTGCTGAAGTCCACTGATGGCGGCAAAACCTGGGAACAGCTCTCCCGGCAGGGCGAATCCGACTTCCACGCCATGACCACCACCAAATCCGGCATCATTGCCTCCGATGGGACGCTGCGCACCAGCCCCGACGGGAAGACCTGGAAAACCGTGTCAGCCGGGTTTACCCCGGCAGTCCTGGCCGGGCATCCCGGCAGTGACACCGTTCTGGCCACCACCCAGGAAGGAATCCAGCGCTCCACCGACGCCGGCACCACATGGAAGCCGCTGGAAGGCGGCCCCGTGATCCAGTTCGCCGCCTTCGCGAACCCGACCGAGGCCGTAGGTGCTGAACCCAACGGTACCGTGCACTACTCCGCTGACACCGGACAGACCTGGACGAAGAAGGGCCGCATCGAGGCCCAGGTGCTGGCCATCGCCGCAGTCAAGGGCGACGACGGCAGTCCACGGATCTGGGCTGCCACCCCGGACGGGATCGTTGCCTCCACGGACGGAGGAATGACGTTCCAGCCAGCCGGCGCCGAATAGCCCCGTGATTCCGGGTTGTCCCTGACCTGTCGGGCGTACCGCCGGCGGGTCTAGGGTGAGGGGGACGGCCGGGAACGGCCCGGCCGCCCCCTCGCCCAGCGACAGGAGCCACCCCATGAGCCACCACGTCAGCGCCATGCTCAACGCCCACCCCCAGGCAGACCCTGCCATGAGCCGGGACAGCCTGGCCGGATGTATTGCCGCCTGCTTCGAGTGCGCCCAGACATGCACGGCCTGCGCGGACGCGTGTCTGGGCGAGGACATGGTCGCCGAGCTCACCACCTGTATCCGGACAGATTTGGACTGCGCCGATGTCTGCGCGGCCACAGGGAACCTCCTGTCCCGGCAGACCGGAGGGCAGAGTCCCATCACGCTTGCGGCGTTGGAGGCCTGCCGGGCAGCGTGCGCCGCCTGCGCCGAAGAGTGCCAAAAGCACGCGGGGATGCACGAGCACTGCCGGATCTGTGCCGAAGCCTGCCGCCGCTGCGAAGCCGCGTGCGGTGTCCTGCTGGCCGCAGGCTAGGACCTTTCGGTAGCTGCGCGTTCTTAGGGCACGGGGGCCGGGGCCGGGCACAAGGCGTTCAGGACGACGACGTTAACCAGCCGGAGTACACCGTCAAGAACACGCCCGTGGTCTGCACCCCGTTCAATGAGCCCTACCAGGAAGCCTGGAGGTTGTGCCGGCGCGGCCGCACGGGTGCAGCCGTGACCTCGACGGCTGCGCAGACGAAAAATTCGTGCGGACGACTTCTGAACTGACAGCGACGTTCCAGAACAAGTGCAGACGAGTGTGAAATTCCGTGCAGATGGCTCCTGAGAATGTCAATCTGATTCGGTCCCACTTTGAGCGGAAATCGCAGTTTGAGGGGGCCCACTGGGGGGGCGTGATGCGGCCGGGCCGCTTGCACTTTCGTCGCAATTCCAACACGAAAGTGACAGCCTGGTACTCGTTGTCTTTGAGTGCGGGTAGCCTCGGCGGGACGGTGACGGGTCAGAGGTAGCGGCAGATCTCGTCTGGGGGGCAGGCCTCGGGTTGTTTGGGTTCGGCTGCCTGGGCGTAAAGCTGGGAGATCGTTTCCCTAAGGGCCAGGAGCTCAGTGGTCTGGGCATCAAGCTCTGTCAAGCGCTGCCCGAGCAATTCCCGGACGTGCGAGCACGGCGTCTGGCCTCGGTCGCGGATGTTCAGGATCTGCCTGATCTGGGCGAGGGTGAGCCCTGCGGCCTGGCCGCGGTGGATGAAACCGATCCGGCCCACGACGTCTTCTGAGTAATCGCGGTAGCCGGAGGCGGTGCGTTCGGCGGGAGGAAGCAGCCCTTCTGCTTCGTAGAACCGCAGGGTCTTGGTCGTGGTCCCGGTTGTTTCTGCGACCTGCCCGATCTTCATCTTCGCCGCTCTCCCTCATGCAATGCATCGACTTGACCTTCCACTGTACTGGAAGGTTGATGATGGTTCCAAAGGGCTTTTTGATGCATTGGGAAGGACAGCGGTATGGGAAACGAACGGTTCGATCTGGCGATCATCGGTTCCGGTGGCGCGGCGTTTGCGGCCGCGATCCGGGCCAGGGGGCTGGGCAAGCGGGTAGTGATGATTGAGCGTGGCACCTTGGGCGGGACATGCGTGAACACCGGGTGCGTGCCGTCGAAGGCGCTCCTGGCTGCCGCGGACGCCCGGCACGTGGCGTTGGACTCGGCCCGCTTCCCCGGCGTGATGGCCTCGGCCGGGGCCGTGGACATTTCGGCCCTCATCGAGGGCAAGGCTGCACTTGTTGAAAGCATGCGGACAGAGAAGTACGTCGACCTTGCCGCGGACTATGGCTGGGCCATGCTCCAGGGAGACGCGGTATTCACCGGGACCCAGGACACACCTCTGCTCCAGGTCACCTCACCGGGCGGTGCCGTTGAGACGATCGAGGCCGCACACTACCTTGTGGCCACCGGCTCCACACCATGGGCGCCGCCCGTTCCCGGACTGGCCGAGACCGGCTACCTGACCTCGACCACGGCGATGGAACTGGACGAAGTGCCCGAATCGTTGCTGGTCCTTGGCGGCGGCTATGTCGCCCTAGAGCAGGCGCAGCTGTTCTCCCGGCTCGGCTCCCGCGTGACTATGCTCGTCCGCTCCAGGCTCACCTCGCACGAGGAGCCGGAAGTATCCAAGGCGCTGGCCGGGGTCTTCGCGGATGAGGGGATCCGGGTGGTCCGGCGGGCCACCGTGGACTCAGTGAGCCTCGATGAGGCCACCGGCGGGGTCAGCGCCACCGCTTCGGTGGCCGGTGGACAGGAAGTGTTCCGGGCCTCCCGGCTGCTCGTGGCCCTGGGGCGCCGGCCCGTCACCGAGGGGCTGAACCTCGACGCCGTCGGGGTGAAGACCGGCACGTCCGGTGAGATCGTGGTCGATTCCCGTCTGGCCAGCTCGAACCCCAGGATCTGGGCTGCAGGGGATGTCACCGGCCACCGTGAGTTCGTCTACGTCGCCGCGGCCCACGGCGCCCTTGCCGTGGAGAACGCGTTTACCGACGCCGTGGATGAGGTCGACTACCGGCATCTGCCGCGGGTGACCTTCACCAGCCCGGCTGTGGGTGCCGTCGGGATGACTGAGCAGGACGCGGTCGCTGCCGGTATCCGCTGCGACTGCCGGGTGCTGCCCCTGAACTACGTCCCCAGGGCCCTGGTCAACCGCGATACCCGGGGATTCATCAAAGTCGTTGCCGACCGTGACACCGGCCGGATCGTGGGCCTCACCGCCGTGGCCAAGGACGCGGGCGAGCTGGCCGCCGCGGGCGTCTACCTGCTCGAGGCGGGGATGACCACCGGGCAGGTCGCCGGCATGTGGAGCCCCTACCTGACCATGGCCGAGGGCATCAGGATCGCCTGCAAGGCCTTCACCACAGACGTCTCCAAACTCTCCTGCTGCGCCTAAAACGCGGCCCCCTCCGCCTGAAGAAAGGAAACGCCATACCACCACGTGAGAATTGGTGAAGATATCCGGCCTTCGGCGGTGATTCGTGTCGCACCGTTGATCTTGTTCTCAGAATCGATGTTCACCTCCCGGCTACCGGCCGGACACAGGGAAGTCCGGACATGTGAAGGTTTCGCTCTTAGGGTTTCAACCCGGGCACCAACCCCTTCATTCACTCGTTCGCAGTTTTTCCTTGGGAGATCCCTGATGCGCCGCACCCTATCCATGCTTACTTCAACGGCGGCGGTTGCCGCCGTGCTAACAGCCGTCGCTGTCAGCGCCCCCGCCACCGCCGCCCCGGAGGGGAACAACGGCCGGACCAAGAACGTCATTTACCTGCTCGGCGACGGCATGGGCCGTACCCACGTCACCGCCGGCCGTGAACGCTTCTACGGAGCCGCAGGCAAACTGGCCATGGAAACCCTTCCGGCCCAGGGCTACGTCAGCACTTACGCCGTGGAAAAGAACTCCGGCCAGCCCGGTCAGACTGACTTCAAACCGAACCTCGTCACCGATTCCGCCTCCGCCGCCACCGCCTGGGCCTCCGGGGTGAAGACCTACAACGCCGCCCTCGGCGTGGACGCCAAGGGCGCAGTGGTCCCGACAATGATGGAACTGGCCAAGAAGGCCGGCTACCGCACAGGCAACGTCTCCACCGCCGAGATTACGGACGCTACCCCGGCCTCGCAGATGAGCCACTCCCTCGCCCGCGGCTGCCAGGGTCCTGTCTACTCAGCCGCCGCGTGCCAGGACACCAGCATCACCGGCACCCCGCTGCCGACCAGTGACGTCCGCGTCACCCCGATTGCGGACCAGATCGCCCGCAACGGCACAGCAGACGTCATCTTTGGTGGCGGCTTAAGCCGTTTCGACGCCACGGACGAAACCGCGTTGAAGGAGCAGGGCTATTCGGTCCTGGGCTCGGTCTCGAGCCAGATCCCCGCCACCCGCGCGGACCTGAACGGGGCCGCCGGTGAGAAGGTCTTCGGCTTGTTCAACAAGGGCAACCTGACCGTCGAGAAAGCCAAGCAGGACAACCCCGCCGCGCCTCAGGCGCAGGAGCCCTCCCTGCCGGAGATGACCAAGAAGGCCATCGAACTGCTCGATAAGAAAAAGGAAAAAGACTCCAAGGGCGACGGGTTCTACCTGCAGATTGAGGGGGCTTTGATTGACAAGCGCTCCCACGCCAACGACGCGGCCCAGGCCCTTGAGGAAATCAAGGCCTTCGACGACTCGGTCGCCGCTGCCCTGGATTTCGCCAAGAAGGACGGCAACACCTTGGTCATCGTGACTGCAGACCATGAAACAGGCGGCTTCAGCGTCATCGAAAAGGGCTCCTTCACCAACGCCGAAGCAGCCGGGCCCCCGGCCAACGTCGATTCCGGCAACACCGCCAATAGCTCCACCCCGACCCGGCCTGGCGGAAACGTCAAGGACCCGACCCGCTCGAGCGGCATCATCAACGGCGCCGGCGCTGCAGACCCGAAGAACTTCGGCCCGGCCACCTTCCGGACCCCGAATGACCCAGCCGAGGTCAAGGACGGCTCCAAGGAGGCCAGTCTCTGGCTGAACTACCTTTCGGGCAACCACACCGGTGCCGACGTGCCTGTTTACGCTTACGGCTCAGGATCAGAACAGTTGCAGGGCAGCGTGGACAACACCGATCTGTTCGACATCGTGGGCAACGCCTTGCGCGTCCTGCGCTGACCTTCGCGGAGAACTAAAACTGCAAGACTGGCCGTGGCCCGGGGGGACAAGAACGAACCCCGGGCCACGGCACATCCAAAGGAACACCATGAACCGCAAATCCCGGATTCTCCTGATGGCAACCCTCGTTGCTGCATCCCTCGCAGTACTTGCATTCGTCGTACTGGGCAGACAGGGCTCTACCTCTCCGGCCGGCGACAAGGTCCCGCTGGCCGCCGCGAAAACATCTTTCCCTGGCCTTGCCGCTGCCGAGGGTGAACCGGACCTGCCCGGACTCCAGACGACCCGGCCGGCCCCCGGCCAGGTCCTCCATGTCCGGGGCCCCTTTGATGACAGGCTGGTCTTTGAAGGCCTGACCTTCGACGGTCAGGCAGCCACAGGAGCGGTCAGGATCACCGGTGATGTCAGCAAACTGCTCGATCTCCAGATACTCGCCGGGTTCTACGATGACCGGGGCACCATGGTCGGAACCGCCCGTTTCGTCCACCACCTCGGCAGCCAAGGACACAGCCACTCCGGAGCGCCGGAAGAACGTGAAGAGTTCAGCATTCCCGTACCGGCCGAGATTAAGGCCAAAGCCGTTTCAACGGCAGTAGGCGTACCCGTCCTCGTCAATGAATAATTTGTCCCGAAGACCCAGGGACCAGCTGTCTTGCCCGCGGATGCCACCACCCGGCTGAACGAGCCTGCCGCCTTCGCTCAGCTGCTGCAGGGTTCCTCGCCACCGGGAGACGCAGGAAGCGCATCATCTAGCATGGGTACGGTGAAAACCCGCAATCTCCCCGCGTGGGTGGAGCGTCATCAGATCGGCCTGTACCTTGCGGCCATCGCTGTCGGCGTTGCCCTCGGCTTTCTTGCTCCCGGCTCGGTGGGGGCGCTGGAGCGCTCGATTTACCCGGCCCTCGGACTGCTGCTCTATGCGACTTTTCTCGGGGTTCCCTTTGCCTCCATCGGCGCGGCAGTCAGGGATCTGCGGTTCCTGGCGACAGTGCTGGTCCTGAACTTCGTCGTCGTTCCCGCTGTGGTGTTTGGTCTGACTCGGTTTGTCGCCGGAGATCCGGCGCTGGTGGTCGGCGTCATGCTCGTACTCCTGACGCCGTGCATCGACTACGTCATTGTCTTCACCGGTTTGGCCGGAGGGGCCAGTGACCGGCTCCTGGCCGCCGCTCCGGTATTGATGTTCGTGCAGATGCTCCTGCTACCGGTGTTCCTGTGGGTTTTCATCGGCCCCGACGTGGCTGGGGCTATTGACCCGGCACCGTTTGTCGAGGCCCTGATCGTTCTGATCATCATTCCCCTGGCCGCAGCGGCCCTGACCCAGGCGCTGGCCCGCCGGACAAACCTGGGCCGGACCGTCATGGCGGCCATGCAGGCTTCGATGGTTCCCCTCATGATGGTCACGCTGACCGTGGTAGTCGGTTCACAGATCACAGGAGTGAGCAGGGAACTTGGCTCGCTGCTTGTGGTGGTTCCGGTCTATGTGGCTTTCCTGCTGGTGATGGTTCCGCTGGGACTGTTGGCGGCCAAAGGCGCCCGCCTCGATCCTGCGTCCACCCGTGCCGTTGTCTTCAGTGGCGCTACCCGAAATTCGCTGGTTGTGCTGCCGCTGGCGCTGGCGCTTCCCGGGCCGCTGGCCTTGGCCGCGCTGGTCGTCGTCACCCAAACTCTCGTCGAACTGATCGGCATGGTCCTCTACGTCCAGTTCCTTCCCCTGATCGTGCCCAAGGAACCCAACCGGCAGCCCGCCTAAGCACAGGCGCGCCGTCCCGGGCTCCGCTTCAATCAACCACCTTGAACGCCCAGCCAGGAAGCGCCGGTCAGCCGTGGGCGTGCAGGGGCTTGCCGGCCAGGGCGAGGGCCGCTTCGCCGATGGCGTCGTTCTGGGTGGGGTGGGCGTGGAGGAGGCTGGCGACGTCCTCGGGATAGGCTTCCCAGTTGACCATGAGCTGGCCTTCGCCGATGAGCTCGCTGACCCGGGCGCCGAGCATGTGGACGCCGATGATCGGGCCCTCCTTTTGGCGGATGAGTTTGATGAAGCCCGCGGTCTGCAGCATCTGGCTTTTGGCGTTCCCGCCGAGGTTGTACTCGACCGTCTCGATGCCGTCGGCACTGAACTGTTCCTTCGCCTGGGCCTCGGTGAGGCCGACAGAGCCGGCCTGGGGCTCGGAGTAGGTCACGCGCGGGATGCCGGATTCGATGATGGGTGCCGGGCTCAGACCGGCGATTTCTTCGGCGACGAAGATGCCTTGCTGGAAGCCGCGGTGGGCCAGCTGAAGGCCGGGCACGATGTCCCCGATGGCGTAGACGTTGCCGACACCGGTGTGCAGCCGGTCGTTGGTGGGCACGAAGCCGCGTTCCATGGGGATGCCGGCGTCCTCGTAGCCTAGCTTCGCTGTCACGGGGCCGCGGCCCACGGCCACGAGCAGTACTTCGGCCTCCAGGGTTTTGTCGTCCTGGGTGGTGACGGTGACGCCGTCATCGTTCTGGGAGACACCGGCGAACATGGTGTTGGTGAGGAACTTAATGCCGCGTTTCGTGAAGGCCCGCTGGAGGCCTTTGGACAGGGATTCGTCCTCGTTGGCGATGAGGCGCGGAAGGGCTTCGATGATGGTTACTTCGGTACCGAAGGAAGCCCAGACCGAGGCGAATTCCACACCGATCACGCCGCCGCCGAGGATGAGTGCGCTCTTGGGGACGAAATCCATTTCGAGTGCCTGTTCGGAGGTGATCACCCGTCCGCTGATGTCCAGGCCGGGCAGGGATTTCGAATAGGACCCGGTGGCCAGCACAATGTTTTTGCCCCGGTAGCTGGTGCCGTCGACTTCTACCGTGTCTGCGGCGGCCAGCGTACCCCAGCCCTGGATCAGGTCGACGCTGCGGGAAGAAACGAGGCCTTGGAGTCCTTTATAGAGGCGGTCAACGACGCTCGCCTTGAACTTTGTCACCCCGGCCATGTCGACGCGGCCGAAGGCGCTCTCCACGCCAAATGCTTCGCTCTCCCGGATGGTGTCGGCCACTTCTGCTGAATGCAACAGCGCCTTGGTCGGGATGCATCCACGGTGCAGGCAGGTCCCGCCAAGCTTGTCGCCCTCAATCAGGGCCACCGTCATGCCCAGCTGCGCCCCGCGCAGCGCGGCGGCGTAGCCGGCGCTGCCGCCGCCGAGGATTACGAGGTCATAGGTCATGGTTTTCCTCCCGATGGAGCGAATTGAGGGGCGAGTCCGTGATTGAGGGAGCGGCGTTGCCCGCACCTAGGGGGAGCACAGGAGCCCCGAAGGTCGCCGTGGTGGCCAGTGTGCCTTGCCCATGAAGCCCCCGCATCTACACGGCTCCCGGATGTGAGTCCTGTCCCGATATTATGCCTGATACGGATCCTCAGGGGTCTTTCCCAGACGGGTGGTTGTTCCGTTGGCATGATGTGCGGAGCGATTGCGGCCTCCGGGTCTTTAGCGGGCCGGGTCCGGCAGCGTGCCGTTCGTTTCCACCTTTGACCGGGTACGGGATCTGAGCTGTTGGAAGAAGGCCAGCCCGGCGATGAAGACAACTCCGGCGACCCAGGTGTTGACGCGCGCACCCAGAATCGTGTTCGCTTCATCGGAGCGCATCAGTTCGAAGGCAAACCGGCCGGCCGTGTAGAAAACAATGTAGAGGGAGAAGACCGCTCCGGCTCCGAGCGTATATTTGCGGTCCAGGAATATCAGCAGTGCCGCCGCGGCCAGGCACCAGAGGGACTCGTAGAGGAAGGTCGGCTGGAAGTACCCGATGACCTCAGGGGTCCCTTCTGGAGTGGTCACTGCCTGTCCTGTGGTTGGGTCCATGGTGTGGATTTGCAGTTTCCATGGCAGGTCCGTGGGTGCGCCGTAGATTTCGTTGTTGAACCAGTTTCCCCACCTGCCCAGGGCCTGCGCCAGGAGCAGTCCGGGAGCGGCGGCGTCAGCGAACGCGGCGAAGGGGACTCCGGCGCGGCGGGCACCGATAGCTGCCCCGACCAGCCCGAGGGCAACCGCACCCCAGATGCCAAGGCCGCCTTCCCAGATCCGCAGGGCACCCCAGGGGTCCTTACCGGGCCCGAAGTAGAGCTGGTTGTCGGTGATCACATGGTAGAGCCGGCCGCCGACGATGCCGAAGGGGACGGCCCACATCACAATGTCCAGTGCCTGTGACGAGGTCCCGCCCCTGGCCTTGAGACGGCGGACGGTCAGCCAGGTGCCGACAGCGATGCCCGCGAGGATGCAGAGCGCGTAGAAGCGGATCGTCAGGGGGCCGAGCGCGACGGCGCTCAGCGTTGGTGAAGGCAGGAAGATCTCCTGCGTGGAGAACGATTGCATGGTTCGAGCTCACTGAAAGTAGGTGTCAGGAAGCGGCCACAGGACGGCGGCCGCCGAAAGCAGCATGCCCTGGTCCCGCCGCGGCAGGTTGGTACGCCCGGGCAGCTGTGAGGACGTCACAGGCCGGAGTAGGAGTGCAGGCCGTTGAAGAACTGGTTCACGATGGTGAAGTTGAACACCACGCACAGGTAGCCGACGATGGACAGCCAGGCGGCGCGGGTGCCGGTCCAGCCGCGCGTGGCGCGGGCATGGAGGTAGCCGGCGTAGACCACCCAGATGACGAAGGTCCAGACTTCCTTGGTGTCCCAGCCCCAGAAGCGGCCCCAGGCCTTTTCGGCCCAGATGGCCCCGAACATCAGGGTGAAGGTCCAGCCGATGAACCCGAGCGCGTTGATGCGGTAGGAGAGGTTCTCCAGGCTGAGCGCCGAGGGAACCAGACGCATGAACCCGAGCCTGTCCGCGCCTCCGGCAGCTACGGTTTTCTGGCGGTGGGACTGGACCAGCTGCAGGGCGGACATCGCGAAGGTCAGGGTGAACAGTGCCGAGGACAGTACGGCGATGGAGACATGGATGATCAGCCAGTAGCTCTGCAGCGCCGGAACGAGGTGCCCCACGGGCGTCCAGTAGGCGATCGAGGCGGCCACCTGCATGATGATGGCCAGACCGATCACGAAGGTGCCCAGGAAGCGCAGGTCGCGCCGGGTCAGCGCGAGCAGGAATACCGCCACGGCCACGAAGGCGCCGGTGGTAAGGAACTCGTACATGTTGCCCCATGGCACCCGGCCCGCGCCGAACGCACGGGTGACCACACCGGCGCCGTGGATCAGGGCGCCGAGTATCGTGAGGGCCACCGCCACCCGGGCCGGGACGCGCCGCCCGGGGGCGTAGCGCATGCCGGGTTCGGCAGTTTGGCCTGCGCCGGCCGCATCCGTTCCCGCTCGGCGGGCGGTTGAGCTCGGGCGTTCGGCTATGCCGGCCGGGCCGCCGACGTGGGAGGCCAGACGGTCACCGGAAGCGGCGGCGCTGATTCCGGCGCTGACCGGAACGCCGGCACGTGCAGGGGCCGCCTCTGCGGCTTTGAGGTCCACCGCGCGCAGGACCTTGCTGCTGCGGGCCAGGTCCCAGGCGAAGGCGATGAACGCCACGGTGTAGGTGCCTGCGGCCAGGAGCATGAACAGCTCGCTGTATTGGCCCATGGTTTCGTTGATGTCCGGCATTAGTGCTCCTTCGGTGAGCGGGCAGGGACGTTGGCGGCGTCGGTCGCGTGGGGCTCGGCGAGGTTCCAGCGGGCCATGAGCCGGGCGCGGATGGCCGCGGCCTCGGGTGCGAGCCGGTGGTCTTCGCCGCGGGCCAGCAGCCCGTATTCGATCATGGTGCGGCCGTCCTCGTGGGAGCCGGCGCGGAGCCAGACGCGGCGGCGGTTCACGTACAGGGACACGATCAGCCCGGCGACGGCAATCAGGGAGAAGATCAGGACCCCGTCCTGGCCCGGGACTGTGCGGATGTCCACCCCGATGTAGCGTTTGAGCCCGTCAAAGCTGATCGAGCCTTTGCCCTCCGGGAGGGTGTAGCTCTGCCCGGCGTCCAGGACAATCCCGCCGGCCGGCAGATCCCGGCCGTTGAGCTGGGTCAAGGTCTTTACGTCCAGGTTGTAGACGTTCTGGGGTTTGCCTGTATCGAGCCCGAGATCACCGTAGTAGGAGTTCAGGTTCAGTTGCGGGTTCAGCGGGTCCGGGTCGAAGCTGTAGGACACACCATCCTGGTTCTTGATGGCCGAGGGCAGGAAGAACCCGACGAAACCCAGCTGGGAGGGCGAGGCGTCCGGGACCTTGAGGACAATGGTGGAGGTGTACACGGCGTCGTTGGGGACGGATACGACAGGGCCGCTGAACGCGGTGTTCCCGTCCCCGTCTTTGACGGTGACGATGGGTGCGTAACCGTTGCCGACGAGGAAGATGCCGGTTCCGCCGAAGTAGACCGGTTCGTTGACTTTCAGGACCTGCTGCTGCGGGGCCGCGTCCGGGCTGTTCCGGGTCGTCAGGGAGGCTTTGAAATCGATGGGCTGGCCGAACTGCCGGGTGGATTCGCGGTCGAAACGGACGTCGAACTTGTCCAGGGTGACGGCGAAGGGATCCAGCCAGGAGGTCTGGAAGTTGGTGCCGGGGGTGAAGTTGTCGTAGCCGACGAGGGTGTTGACGAACGTGTCGCCTTCGATGATGATTTTTTGGCCCCGGTAGCCGAACAACCCGCCGACCGCGACGCTGACCAGCACGCCGATCAGGGCGGTGTGGAAGAGGAGGTTGCCGACTTCCCGCAGCAGCCCCCGTTCGGCTCCGAGGGAGGGCATCGCGCCGTCGGCGTCGCGGATGTCGACGCGGTAGCCGCGTTTCTTCAGTACTGCGGCTGCGTCCCGGACGGCGTCGCCCGGGCCGACAGCGGCGTCTGCCGGCAGCACGAGCGTGCCGTATTCGGGCAGACGCGACAGCCGCCGGGGGGTCCGCGGCGGGGCTGAACGCAGGGCCTTCCAGTGTGCCCGGGCCCGGGGTATCACGCAGCCGATCAGGGAGATGAACAACAGGATGTAAATCGCGGAGAACCACGCCGAGGAATAGACATCGAAGAGCTGAAGGGAGTCAAGGATTTTCCCGTACTCCGGACGGTCCTTGATGTACTGGGTCACCACGGCAGGGTTAGCCGGGCGCTGCGGGAACAACGAGCCCGGCACCGCGACCACGGCCAGCAAAAGCAGCAGAAAAAGTGCCGTCCGCATGCTCGTCAGCTGGGTCCACGCCCAGCGCAGCGTCCCGGCGGGGCCCAGCGGCGGGAGGACCGGCGCTGCCTTAGCATCCGGGGCGTCAGGTAGGGACATCGCTGCCTTCCAGTCGGGGTGTCAAGGGCGGGTGAGGTCTGCAACCCCGCAGTTCTACCTTACGTAGAATTAGTACAAGTGGGTGGCCGGCGCTTCGCCACGCCCCTTCCTGATAATATCGTCTGAAGACGATTGAACCGATTCCGGTTGAAACCTGAGCCTGGGCGTGGCGTGAAAACGGCACGTCCAGGACCACCATCCACGTCATAGGAGGAAGCCATTTGATGAACACTCCATCCGGCGGCGGCAGCCTGACCCGGCGCAGCATCTTTACGGGCCTGGCGGCTGTGGCCTCCCTTGGCTTGGCCGCCTGCGCCGGACCCGATCCGCTCGTCCAGCAGGCGGCGGCGGGGGATAACAAGAACTACATTGCCGGTGACGGATCGGTGCAGGAATACGCCGAGGGGTCCCGCGGCGCTCCGGTGGCCTTGAACGCGAACCTTTATGACGGCACGCCCGTCAGTTCCGGTGACTGGGCGGGCGCGGTCACAGTGCTCAATTTCTGGTACGCAGCCTGCGCCCCGTGCCGTGTCGAGGCCCCGCACCTGGAATCGCTGTACCAGGAGTTCTCCCCGCAGGGAGTGAAGTTCCTCGGGATTAACGTCCGGGATGAGAAGCCGACGGCGGAAGCCTTTGAGCGGACCTTCGGCGTGACGTATCCGAGCGTGCAGGACAAGGACGGGAAGGTACTGCTCGCCATGAGCCGCTTCGTCCCGCCCCAGGCGGTCCCGACCACCCTCGTCCTGGACAAGGAAGGGCGAGTTGCGGCGAGAATCCTGGGTGGACTGGACAAGAGCACCCTCAAAGCCCTGATCACTTCCGCACTCGAGGCCTAGGAAAAGCCGGGACGCGGGGGTTCCCGGACGCTCCGGCCGCATGCGAACACCCGGAATTCCGGCCATGCCGGAGCGGAACGAGAGAAGGCTGGTCCGTCATGACAGTGCAGTTGCCTGAGGGTTCCTTGGCTCTTCTGCGTGAGGGGTACACGTTCATATCGAGCCGGTGTGACCGGTTCGGCACCGATGCGTTCCGCACCCGGCTGATGCTGCGCCCGGTGATCTGCCTTCGCGGGGCGGAGGCGGCCGAGTTCTTCTACGGCGGTGGCCGGTTCGGCCGCAAGGGCCATGCCCCGCTCTGCCCAGCACCTGCTGCAGGACGCCGGCAGCGTGCAGTCCCTCGAAGGGCCCGCCCACCGGCACCGGAAACAGCTGTTTCGTGACCTGATGACCAAGGAATCGGTGGACCGTCTCGGCCAGGCTTTCGACACCGAATGGCGCTCCGCGGCGGAGCGGTGGCGTGGCGCGGGCGCGGTGGTACTCCATGACGAGCTGCGCCGGATCCTCACCGCAGCCGCCTGCGAATGGGCCGGAGTGCCGGCAGACCAGGCTACAGTGGGCCGCCGCGCCCGGGAACTGAGCCTGATGATCGAAAAGGCCGGCGCGGTCGGGCCGGCGAACTGGTATGCGCGGTGGCGCCGCCGCGGAACCGAAAAATGGGCCGCCGACTGCCTCGACACCATCCGCCGGTCCGGCCCGGACGCGGCCAGGGACACGCCGGCCGCGTCGATCGCCTTTCACACCGACGAACACGGCAACGCACTCCCGGTTGACACCGCGGCGGTGGAACTTCTCAACCTGCTCCGGCCCATCGAGGCCGTCAGCCGCTTCATGGTCTTCGCAGCCGTCGCCCTGCAGCAGCACCCCGAATGGAAAGACATCCTGAACGCAGGCCAGGACGCAGACCTGGACTGCTTCGCACAGGAAGTCCGCCGGTATTACCCGTTCTTCCCCTTCGTCGGCGGCACGGCCCGCCAACCACTGCAATGGAAGGGCCAGACATTCAAAGAGGGTCAATGGGTGCTGCTGGATCTGTACGGCACGAACCACGACGGCCGGATCTGGAAGGATCCGGAGAGCTTCGACCCTGCCCGGTTCCGCGCCTGGCGGCCGGACCCCCACACCCTGGTTCCCCAGGGCGCCGGCGACCCTGCCGCGGGGCATCGCTGCCCCGGTGAGGACATCACCGTTGACCTGATGCGGCGGGCCGTCCGGGCACTGGCCGCGGAGACCGGCATGAGCGTACCCGCCCAGGACCTGAGCATCGACCTTACCCGGATGCCCGCGCTGCCTCGAAGCGGTTTCATCCTCTCAGGACGCCCCGGACCGCACTGACACGGCTCCGCACATACCCCTGCCGCGGCGCCATAAGCGCGCTGGCCCCGGACCTGCACGCGGAACGCCATGAAGGTTGCGGCTGGCACATATCACCGACTTTGGATATCATCGGTGTATGACGATTGATACGAGAAGTGGCACCCGGCTGGAACCGGCCGCCGCGTTGTTCCATTCCCTGGCCGACCCCGCCCGGCTTGCCATCGTAAAGCGTATCGCCCGGGGCGAGGCCCGTGTCGGTGACCTGACCCAGGTACTGGGTCTGGCGCAGTCCACTGTCTCCGCGCACGTGGCCTGCCTGCGGGACTGCGGCCTGGTCACGGGCCGGACGGAAGGCCGGAAGGTGTTCTATTCCCTGACCCGTCCGGAACTGATCGATGTCCTGGCCCAGGCCGAGATCCTTTTGGCCGCCACCGGCAACGCAGTGAGCCTGTGCCCGACCTACGGCGACGCATCCCGCGACGCCGAAACCACCAAAGAGGAGCAACTGTGAGCGACGCGTGCGGATGCGGCGATGATAAGCCGGAAACAGAAGAAGGCCAGGAAGAAGCCGAGGGCTTCTGGCAGGTGACCGAGGTCCGCGCGGCCGCGGTCTCCGGAGTCCTGCTGCTGGTGGCGTGGATTGCTTCGCTGCTCGACGCATCCGAGTGGGTCACCCTGCCGCTGGAGGCCGCGGCGCTGCTGGTCGCAGCGTGGACGTTCGTTCCCTCCACCCTGCGCCGGCTGGTCAAGGGCAAGATCGGTGTCGGCACGCTGATGACGATCGCGGCCGTGGGCGCCGTCATCCTGGGCCAGATCGAGGAAGCGGCGATGCTGGCCTTCCTCTATGCCATCTCCGAGGGCCTGGAAGAATACTCGGTGGCACGCACCCGGCGCGGGCTGCGGGCGCTGCTGGACCTGGTCCCGTCCGAGGCCAGGGTGCTGCGCAACGGAACCGAAGTTACCGTCTCCCCGTCCGAGCTGGTGCTGGGTGAGACCATGGTCGTTCGCCCGGGCGAGCGTCTTGCCACCGACGGACGCGTCCTGACCGGGCGCACCTCCCTGGACACCTCAGCCCTGACCGGCGAATCAGTCCCTGTCGAGGCCGGACCCGGCAGCGAAGTCTACGCGGGGTCGATCAACGGCACCGGTCCGCTCGAGGTCCAGGTCACCAGCACCGCGGAGAACAACTCCCTGGCCCGGATCGTGCACATAGTTGAGGCCGAGCAGTCCCGCAAGGGCCCCGGCCAGCGCCTGGCCGACTCCATCGCCAAAAAGCTTGTCCCCGGGATCCTGATCGCCGCCGCGCTCATTGCCGTCTTCGGTTTCATCGTGGGCGAACCGGTCCTGTGGATCGAACGCGCCCTCGTTGTCCTGGTGGCAGCCTCGCCGTGTGCCCTTGCCATCTCCGTGCCCGTGACCGTGGTCGCCGCCGTCGGCGCGGCCAGCCGGATGGGCGTCCTGATCAAGGGCGGCGGCGCGCTGGAAACCCTGGGCAAAATCCGCACCATCGCCCTGGACAAGACGGGGACCCTGACCCGGAACAAACCCGCCGTGATCGAGGTCGCGGCCACCGCCTCCTCCACCCGGGAACGGGTGCTGGCCGTCGCCGCCGGCCTGGAAGAACGCAGCGAACACCCGCTCGCCCGGGCCATCCTCGCCGCCACCACGGACCGGGTCACCGTCACCGACCTGAACACGGTTCCCGGTGCGGGGCTCGAAGGGACCATTGACGGGCACAGTGCCCGGCTCGGCAGGCCCGGATGGATCGCCCCCGGGGAGCTGAAGGAAGCCGTCCGGCGGATGCAGGCCGGCGGCGCGACAGCGGTCCTGGTCGAGGAGCAATCTGTCCTCATCGGTGCCGTCGCCGTACGGGACGAACTCCGCCCCGAAGCCAGGGCCGTCATTGAACGCCTGAACCGCGCCGGCTACACCACCGCCATGCTCACCGGGGATAACCGGCTCACCGCAGAGGCCCTGGGCAAGGCAGCGGGCATCACCGAAGTCCACGCCGACCTGCGCCCCGAAGACAAGGCGGACATCATCCGCACCCTGAAGGAGCGGCAGCCGACCGCCATGGTCGGGGACGGCGTGAACGACGCCCCGGCCCTGGCGACCGCCGACACCGGCATCGCGATGGGCGCGATGGGCACCGACGTGGCCATCGAAACCGCCGACATCGCCCTGATGGGCGAGGACCTGCACCACCTGCCCCAGGTACTGGAGCACGCCCGCCGTACCCGCCGGATCATGTTCCAGAACGTGGGCCTGTCCCTGGCCCTGATCGCGGTGCTGATCCCGCTGGCCCTGTTCGGCATCCTGGGGCTGGCAGCCGTGGTCCTGATTCATGAATTGGCCGAAATCGTTGTCATCGCCAACGGCGTTCGCGCCGGCAAGGTCAGCAAGTACGCCACCATCCCGGTTTCCCGGGACGCCGTCCCCAACCTGGAACCGGCCCGGTGAGCCAAGCGGCACCGGTCCGGGACAGTGCCCCGTCCCGGCCGTGGATACGGCGGGGCGGGCTGCTGCTCGGCGCGCTACTGCTCGCCGGAGCCGACTTGCTGATCAAGGCCCAGGCCGAGGCAGGCCTCTCCCGGGGAGAGGTAATCGAAACCCCGCTGCTGACAATCAAGCTCCTGTACAACACCGGGGTTGCCTTCAGCCTCGGCGCGACCCTGCCCACCGGTTTTGTCGTGGCCGGTACCGGGGTCATCATCGCCGCGCTGCTGTCCTGGCTGACGGTCAGCGCCCCGAAGATGTCCAGGACCTCCTTTGCGGGTGGAATCCTTGTTGCCGGCGGCGCCGTCGGGAACTTCATCGACCGGCTTGACGGGCGCGGGGTCGTGGATTATCTGCACAGCGGATGGTTCCCGACGTTCAACCTCGCCGACGTCTTCGTCACGCTCGGCGTCGCCGTCCTGGTGCTGGGCATGTTGCGGCCCGGTAAGGACCCGGAGAACGGGACGTGAGTCTGGGCGGGTTCTTCGCCGAGGGTGTGCAGTCAGGAGCCCTGCTCCTGGCGGTGCCACTGGCGGTCATCGCCGGTCTCGTCTCGTTCATCTCGCCCTGTGTCCTACCCCTGCTCCCGGGCTATCTGGGCTACGTCTCCGGTCTGGCCGGAACGGATGAGAAGGCCGCACGCCGGCGGACCACCGCCGGCGTCGGGCTGTTCATCCTCGGTTTCGCCGCGGTTTTCACCCTGTATGGTGCGGCATTCGGGACCATCGGGCTCTGGCTGGTGAGCTGGAGCGATGTGATCACCCGTGTCCTGGGTGTGGTCGTCATCGTCATGGGTGTGGCCCTGTCCGGGAAGATCCCGTTCCTGCAGAGCACGGCGAAACTGTCCTGGAAACCGAACACCGGCCTGGCCGGGGCCCCGTTGCTGGGCATCGGATTCGGGCTCGGCTGGACCCCCTGCATCGGCCCGACCCTCAGTGCCGTCCTGGCGCTGAGCACCACCACCGGCTCGGCCTGGCGCGGGGCGCTGCTCGGTTTCGCCTACTGCATCGGCCTGGGCATCCCCTTCCTCCTCGTCGCCCGGGGCTTTGGCTGGGTCACCGGCACCCTGGGCTTCGTCCGCCGGAACATCAGGACCTTCAATCTCGCAGGAGCCGCGACCCTGATCCTGGTCGGGATCCTGATGGTCTCCGGTGTCTGGACCACCTGGATCCTGAGCCTGCAGAACCTGATCGGAACCTTCACTACTCCCATCTGACCCACCCTGCGGGTATGCAACCCGCGGCCGGACACACTGAGAGGTACACGGGCCCATGCTTGGCATCATCGCAGCCGCGGCAGCCATGTTCGCCGCCACGAATATCGACGACATCGTCGTTTTGACCGTCCTGTTCCTGGCCTCCGCTAAAGGCCGGCCCCGGCCCTGGGAGATCGTCGGCGGGCAATACCTGGGATTCATCACCCTGGTCGGCATCAGCGTCCTGGCCGCCCTTGGGCTGACGCTTGTCCCGGACGAATGGGTCGGCTGGCTCGGCATGGTCCCGCTGGCCATCGGGGTTATCGGCCTGATCCGTTTCCTGCGCAAACGCGGGGAAGAGGACGAAGAAGGTGCCATCAGTGCGATCGGCCTGCTCAGCGTCGCCGGCATCACCATCGCCAACGGCGCGGACAACATCGCCATCTACACCCCGATCTTCCGCACCATGGCGCCTCAGGACACCGTGGTCACCATCGTTGTATTCCTCATCCTGGTCGCCGTCTGGTGCGCGCTGGGACGTGTTGTAGGCACCCACCCGAAAGTCACCGAGACCCTGGAAAAGATCGAACACTGGCTGGTCCCTGCGGTGTTCATCGGGCTGGGCCTGTTCATCCTCATCAGCTCCGGGGTCGTGCCCCGGCTGTTCGGCGCCTGACCGTCATAAATCTTTTGGGACGAACACAGACCAGGGTCAGGAGGAATCATGAGGGAAACACCGTTCCGGTTGTTGCTCGATGCCCGCGCCTGCCGGAAAAAGGGCAGCGCTGCGATCCTGCAGCGCCAACGCGAGCGGCTGGTGGAGATGGTGACATACGCACGGACGTGCTCCCCGTACTACCGCCAGCTCTATCAGGGCCTGCCGGCACGGATCACGGACCCGCGTCTGCTGCCCGTGACGACAAAGGCCGCACTGATGGCACATTTCGATGACTGGGTCACAGACCCTGCGGTGACCCTGGAGGGAACGCAGTCGTTCGTCGCGGACCCGTCGCTGCTCGGTGAGAAGTTCCTCAACCGCTACACGGCCGCTACGACATCCGGGACGACCGGCACCCGCGGACTGTTCCTGCTCGACACCCGAACCCTGGCCGTATCCAAGGCCCTGACGTTCCGCATGCTCAGTTCCTGGCTCACCCCGGCAGACCTCATGGGGATCATCCGCGGGCGCGGGCGGATAGCCATGGTCGTCGCCACCGGCGGCCACTTCGCCTCAGCAGCAGCCGCAGCCGCGCTACGAAAGGGACCAGCCCGGCACAGCGTGCGCGTGTTCCCGGTCCAGACGCCGATACCGGACCTCGTCGCTCAGCTGAACAGCTTCCGCCCGGCCCTCCTCGCCCCCTACGCCTCCACTGGCCGGTTGCTGGCATCCGAGCAGGAAGCAGGACGTCTGACCATCCAGCCCGTTGCTGTTATTCTCTCGGCCGAGGGACTGCCTGCGGGAGAGTACGCCAGGATCAGCGGAGCGTTTGGGGCGAAGGTCCGGCAGGGCTACGCAGCGACTGAATGCCCCTTCCTGAGCTACAGCTGCCAGGAAGGCTGGCTGCACGTCAACAGCGACTGGGCCATCCTGGAACCGGTGGATGCAAACCATGAACCCGTCCCGCCCGGGCAGCCCTCGCACACCGTGCTGCTGAGCAACCTGGCCAACCGCATCCAACCCATCCTGCGCTACGACCTCGGCGACAGCGTCACCGCAAGGACTGACCCCTGCCGGTGCGGGGACCCGACGCCGGCCATCCACGTGCAGGGACGGAACGCCGAGCTGCTGACCCTCCAAGGCAACCGGCTCGCCGTCGCAGTGACACCCCTTACGCTGAGTACCGCCCTCGACAGGGTGCAGGGCCTGAGTAAGGGCCAGATCATCCAGACAGGACCCCAGAGCCTCAGCCTCCGGCTGCAGCCCGCCGCCGGTGCGGATCCTGAGAACGTATGGGAATCCGCCCGGTCCGAAATCACCCGCGCGTTGACCAGTCATGGGCTGGGCAACGTCACCATCACCAGGGACGCCGGGCCACCGCTACTCACTCCAGGCGGCAAGCACCGCACAGTCGTCCCGCTGCCCCCGTAAGAGCCATCCCATCTTGTCGGCGAATACATTGGTGATGCCGACGGCCACTAGAGCATCCAGTCGCCGGGCCCAGGTCCGGCTTGGCCGTTGAGACCCGCGCATATCCAATATCCATCCCCGCACCGTACCGGAATTTGCCCCGTGACGCTCGGAAATGAGTTCGCGTTCAAACTCGGCCAGGAGCCCGAAGACAAGCTTCCCGGAGGCCCTAGTGGTATCGGATGGCGGCGCCCTTCCGATGAGGACCTTCAGACCGATCCCACGCCCGGTCAGGTCATGGACGATGTTGACCAGGTTGGGCTACACCGCGGCACACCGATGGGCTGGGAACAGCTCACCGGCGACTACACGTGGCCCCGCCCCAACCAGATCAAACCCGGCAAATACGGGCCACTACCCCGCCCGGCCATACCCTAGCGTCGGATATTTCACTTTTTCACACGTCACCCCTATGAGTTCTGTGATGATTGTACTGATGTAGCCAACCGGGGTAGGTGGCTGCTCGCTCGGCTTCTGATGTGTAGGGCCGGGCGTAGGCCCATTCCGTGTTGAGGGTCCGGTTGAAGCGTTCTACCTTGCCATTGGTCTGTGGCCGGTAGGGCCGAGTCCTGCGGTGCTTGATGTTCGGGCCCAGGGCGGCTGTGAAGGCTCTGGAGCGGTAGCAAGCGCCGTTATCGGTGAGCACGGCTCTGACAGTGATGCCGTGGGCGGCGAAGAACGATGCGGCGCGGAACCAGAACGCTGTGGCGGTTTCCTTCTTTTCGTCGGTGAGTATTTCGGAGTAGGCCAGGCGGGAATGGTCATCCACGGCGTGGTGCAGGTAGGCGTAGCCGGTCCCGGCCCGGCGGTTCTTACGGCCTGCCGCCCGTCCCAGGGCGCGGTGCCCGCCGCCGTCTGGGATGCGTCCGAGTTTCTTGATGTCCACGTGTACCAGGTCCCCGGGATGGTCGTGTTCGTAGCGTTGGGGTGCCGGCTTGCGGATGGGCAGGCCGGTGCCTTGGTCCAGGCAGGCCAGCCGGGGCATCCGGTACCGGGTCAGGACCTTTCCCACGGTCGAGCGGGCAAGGTGCAGGTGGGCTGCGATCCGGTGAGGACCCCACCGGCGGGTGAAACGCAGCGCCAGAATCCGCCGTTCGGTGCGGACATCAGTGCGGTTCGGGCTTCGACGCGGCCGCGAGGACAAGTCAGCCATGCCGTCCTCGCCACGGGCCCGGTACCGGTCCACCCATTTCTTCGCGGTGGCCGGTGAGCACTGGAACCGTTCCGCGGCCCGGCGTAGAGTCCAGCCCTGCTCGATGACCAGCCGGGCGAGCTTTCCCCTGGCTTTGGGTGTCAGGTCGGCGTTGGCATGAGTAACGTAGGACACGAGAGCCTCCTGGCGTCGAGATGAGTGTGGTAACCCAAATCGATACCGGAGGCTCTCGCTTTTTACATCACGCCACGCTGTTCACAACCTCCGTGGGAATTACAGCTAGCGCACGGATATGGGGTTAGCCCGGGCACTTCAGTTCTGCATCGTTATGGACCATAGTCTGCTTTACATTGACCTGGCTCCCCTGGGTTAGCTTCTTCGTAGTGGCTATCTGTCCCAAACTTCGGGCCGTCACCCACCGCCGGCCGTGGGTGGGGAGTTCGGGCTCGGCCTTGGCAGCCTTGGTGAGCCTGCCCATCAGCCCCCGGGACCATGAGTAGCAGTTTGAAACTGCGAGAACATTTACGGCACACACAGCGCCGCATCCAGGTATTTGATAGTACTTTCATAGTGCTATCAAACAACTACTATATTGCTAGCTCTCGATATCTTGTTGAGGGATTATCTACCTCGCTCTCACATTGCTAGCAAAGTACTAGCGAATTCGTAGCATGTTGATGCTGGCAGACAGTATTCGATAGCGCGGGCCTTGGCAGCCTTGGTGAGCTGCCGATCAGCCCCCGGGACCATGAGTAGCATTTTGATAGCACTTTGAAACTGCGAGAACACTTGCGGTGCACGCACGCCCCTCGTCCCTGCTACATCCCAGTATTTGATAGTACTTCCATAGTGCTATCAAATAAGTAGCGTGTCGCTAGCCTTTTGCTATCAACATCGGCAGTAGTTTGAGAGGCATGATCATTGTTGTTGGAAGCGAAAAGGGCGGCGTAGGCAAGTCCACGGTTGTAACCAATCTCGCCGTCGAGTTAGCGAAGCGGGGGAAGCGCATAGCAGTAGTGGACGGTGACCGGCAGCGGTCCACCGCACGATGGGCGGTAGACCGAGAAGAGGCTGGGCACGAACCTCGCATTTTTGTAGTAGAGAAACTGGGCAGCCTGCACGAGACACTGCGTGAACTCGATACGAGTTATGACGTTGTCCTCGTTGATGTGGCAGGGAAGGACAGTAAGGAGATGCGGACAGCCATGACTGCCGCGCATCAATTGTTGATCCTGACGCAATCGAGCCAGTTCGATCTTGACACACTCGCGACTGTTGACAGGTTGATCGAAACTGCCCGGGACTTCAACCCCTCACTACGTGTCAGGGGGGCACTTACGCGGGTATCCACCAACGCGTTCGAGTCCGAAAGCGGTGACGCCAGGGATTACCTCTCCGACTATCCGAGTATTGAGCCACTCCGAACTGTCCTGTACGAGCGCAAGGCATATCGAGACGTGGTGGGGGAGGGGCTCGGAGTTGTTGAGTGGAAGAACCCCAAAGCGGCGAGGGAAATCCGCGGGTTGGTAGAGGAGCTGATGGGGTAGTGGCAATCAAGAAGCGGTCCGCGTCCGAGAAGGCTAGGGATGAGGCTATCGAGGCTTTCGGCAATGCGGCTGAACCACTACATACTCCGCCGACTGTCAGTGCTGAGAGCACAACTCCAATCAGGCCCAGCGTTACGCCCATATTGAGCGATTCGAGGGATAAGGGAAACGCCAGGACGATGTTGCTTCGTTTTGACGAGGACCGTGAGCTCATGGAGCTGCTTGCGGTCGTGGCGAATCTCGAAGGTCGCAAGAAGCATCCAATGGCATTACGCGCCCTTAGGATTGGCCTCGAACAGGTCCGTTCTAGTTACGAGTAAGTAAATGCTACGGATTTGCTATCAGTTTGATAGCAAATCCGTAGCCCCTGGGGGCTTCGAACGTGGTGTCCGTCAAAGGTCGCGTGCCAGTGACCCAATCACGTGGAGGCTGGGTTGCACGGATTGATCACAGAAGGCCGGCCGTGAAGCCATCAAACTCAGAAGCCTGGGGCGGCTCTCCCGCAGCTACTTGGGCACCGCGCTGGTGTATATCAATATCGACCTTTTTTGACTGCTCCTGCGCAACCAACAGTTCGGCTACGCTGAAGCACAGATTTCTTTGCAGAGGGAAACCAGGAAGGGCCGACACTGACGGTGTCGGCCCTTCTGCATCTTGGTAAGACCTATCGGGATGTTTCCGTTAGGCGTGGGAGCTCTCTTCTTCTTGAACGGTGCGGAGTCTTAGTAGTTCGACGCCCTCTTGGGGAGTGCTGGCCGCGCCTAGCTCATCTTCGACTATGAAGTAGGGGCTAACCCGGCTCTCGCGCCGCCCGAGTTCGACCTTCCAAGCCTTGCCGCTCGGGACAAGCCTCCCCATAACCTGTTGGGTCGATGCCCATTTAACGGTGAGCGATCCGTCGTTGATATTGCGACTAGTGACAAGCTCCCCATATTTGATTTCACCGAGTCCTGCCCGGACTCCTTTCAACGGCTGACCACTGGGGTGGACATGATAGAAATCCCATCGGGGATACCCGTCCGCGTCTCTCCAAAAGACCCTGAAGTCGATGCCCTTAAGGTGCCCGCGGTCGGTTACCTCGCCGCTGAATCGATAAGGATCCGCCGGGTCGTTTCCGGGGATAGTTGGACCATCTTTGTGCTCCATCACTATCTCGTCCATGGGCGCGGTGATGCGAATGTCTTTCATCGGTCCACTACCACTTATGCCCGAGAAGTCCGACAGGAGGAACCAATCGACCCCATTCACAGGGGAGTCAGAGACGTAGGCGATGTTGAACGCTTCGGGTTTGGCGTTTCGCTCCGCTACCTCCGCGAGAGCTTCTTTTTCACCTTGCTCAATGAGTTCATTCCGTTTCCGTTTGCCGGTAACCCGAAGGTCGAGCAACAACATAAAAGGGTTCTTCAAGAGCTTAAATATGCTAAATGCGAACCGTCGTGTTGCCGGTACCCCAAACACGATGGCCAGCAATACGACCACGACGAGCGGGGCAAACTGCTGCCAGAATGCGGGATTTGTAGGTCCGGAGATTGTCCCGGTCCAAATCGCTGTGAAATAGACGATGGCTGCAGCACCTACGACTCCACCTATTGCGCCGGCAATAGAGTTTTCGACGATGCCGTTCTTTTTCTTCTGCTGTTCAGCCACTTAGGAATCCTAGCCTGTGACCACACAAGCAAGTGGCCCCCCGGTGAAGATCACTATCTTCGATAGCCAAAAACGACCGACTCTATACCCCAAGTTCGCTCCTCAGCGCATGCGCTCGGCGAGCTGGTCGAAAAACTCGGCCACCATCCTGTCTGCGTCGTCTTTCATTAGTTCGGCCCCGCCAAACCGGTAGACCTCGTAGCCAGCGAGCCTGAGCCGTCGGTCCTCGGCGACCATATCGCTGTAGAGGGCTGGGCTCGCGGTATCGCCGTTCGCGTAGTGCTGTTTCCCGTCGACTTCGAGGACCACGCGGTGCCTGCTGGAGAACAGGATGAGGAAGTCCATCCGCTGCCGCGCCAACGGGCTGCCGTTTTGGCCGACAGATCGGCGGGACAACTGGGTCGCGGGGTCGAAATGAAGGTAGACCTGGGGGATCAACGCTGGGATGGCGAATCCATAGGCCTTGTAGCGAGCCGCATAAGCGTCGAAGACCCGTAGTTCGACCGGGTTGTCGTCAAGGGAAGCCCGCAGGCGGTTGTGCAGGTCCAGACCGACATCCCGCGGTGGCACATCGTCGGCGAATCCCTGTCGCTCTCGCCACCACTTAATCAGATTGCTATAGGTCAGACCATCAGCAGGGATCGGCTGATCATATACGAGGCAGTACTCGCCGTTGCGGGTGATCTCGATGTCGTTGTTGAGGGCATCGCGCAGCACAAGTTCGGGCTTGGGCCCGTTCGCTGCGAAGATCAAGTTTTTTGCCGGCGTGCCGACGCCTCCGCCGCGGTCGTACTCTGCGAGCAGAGCAGTTAGGTCGGCGAGGAGCCTGTCGGTCACCTCGAGCTCGGTGACCATGCGGCGCGCCAGGGCCACGAGCGTCGGGAGATCCCAGTCTTCGGTGTACCCCCTGATGATGTCGCGCTTGGTGTACTCGCTGTCGGTTGGCTGGCGATCCGTCTTCGACCACGACAGCTTGAGCTCTTCGGAGAATACAGCCTGAAGGTCCTGCCGAGTGTAGGTGTGGATGAACGCTTCTTCGATCGCACTGCGGAACGAGCGCGACGACGCCTTCACCGGCACCCTCGGGGCGTCGGTGACGCTCTCTGCGAAGAAGTTGAATCCGCTCATCCCACCATTGTCCTTGCCACCGTCGACAGTCTGACACCGATAAAGCCTGAGCCAGTATCGGCTATCGCCTTTCGCTGACGTCCTTGTAGTGGTCCGCGGTCCAGTGACCGGCGTAGAGTCCCCGGTCGGTGCGCCGGTGCATGCGCGTATCGATCGAGGGCGAAGCGATGATCGAATCGCGCAGCGGCGTCAGCGCGTCCACCACGATCGTTCCGAGGTGGGCGAGGATCTCGATCTGACCGGTCGAATGCCCGAGGAGCAAGGGGGCCACTTTGCCCAGGACGTGGTCGGGCTCATCCTTGGGCACGCCGAAGTGGACGCCGCCGTCCACGTTGGCGTAGTACTTGACCACCTCGAGGACGGTCAGCGCCCGTCCCTGGACCTGCCCCACCGTCGCCCCGATGAAGTGCTTCAGCTTCGGCAGCGCCGGGTCCTCAGGCCCGCCGACCAGCTCTGGTCCGCCGAGCCGGAGGAGATACGGCAGGTCCGCGTCGTCGCGGCCGACGAGAGGAGCGGTCCACTGCTTGATGCGGAACTCAGTCGGCACCTCTGGGCGAACGGCCCGAACAGTATTGAGGAGAGGTCTCGCATCGATGAGGAGCTTGCGCAGAAGCGGCGCGATCCCGAGCAGCTCGTAGCGGCTCCGCCCGCCCGGATCCTCGCTCCGTCGTCGGACATCGGCGACTGTCTCAACGAAGAGCCATTCGGCCAGCATCGTCTCGGGGCCTATCTTCGGTGCCATGTTGCCATCTTCTGCTGGTCAGACGGATCGCGGTCACGTTCTCTGTTGCTGACCACAGGAACCCAGTGTATGCACGCGCTTGTCATCCATTCCGGACTATCCCTTCGCAGAACTGCCTGATGGGGACGTTCTTAGCTGCGACATTCAAAAACGACCATTTCTGACTAGTCTTTTCGACTTGCCGGAATAGGTGCCGAAGAATGCCGTCTAGGGCCGGTATTTTTGATCACAACCCGTTGCCGATATCAAAGCTGGCCGGACAGGGGGAAAGAGGGTTTTTGACCTATTTTCGGTCAAGAAGGGACCCCGCGACTTGAAAGGCGGCTATGTGAGCCGGAACGTGATTGGTTATGCCCGGGTCAGTACCCGGGGGCAGTCCCTGGATGCCCAGGTCGACGCGCTGGTCGCTGCGGGTGCTATCAAGGTCTTCATGGAGCACGCATCGGGTGCGACGCAGGCGCGGGCGCGGTGGCAGGACTGTTTAGAGCACCTGCAGCCGGGCAACATCCTGGTAGTGACGGACCTGACCAGGCTGGGGCGCAGCACCGCGGATCTGTCCGACATCGTCACGGTCCTGGGGCGCAGGGGGATCGGCTTCCGGTCGCTGGCTGAGCCCTGGTTGGACACGACCAGCGCACACGGGAAGCTGATCTTTGACATGTTCGCGTCTTTGGCCGAGTACGAACGCTCCCGGTTGTCCGAACGCACTAGGGCAGGGCTGGCGGCCGCGAAAGCTCGCGGCCGCCAAGGCGGCCGTCCGACGGCGATGACGCCGGCGAAACTCGAGGCCGCAAAGGACCTGCGCCGTCAGGGAAAGAAGCTCCAGGAGATCGCCGAAACCCTCAGTGTGAGCATGTCCACGCTCACCAGGGCGCTCGGCCCGCGAACGGGCAAGCAGACACAGGAACCGGCCGCCGTTCGGACGGCTGCTTAAGTTATCTCCGTACGCAGCAGCGAGACACCCGTTTTGGAACAACAAACCGTACAGCCAGGTTACGCGGCAGTCCGCGGATCTGGATCGGCGGGGGAGTGTCCCGCCGCGGGCGTCATGGTTCCAAGGAAATGGAACAGCGTCCTTCAAAGAGGACCGGCACGCCTGTTTCACACAGTCCAGTCCCTCATGCACGTGTACGAAGGATGCGCTTGCAGCGCGAACCGTAACGGGGAGTTTCCGAAGCGACTGACCAACAGGATGGGCTGATGTGAAAGGAGTACCAATGCCCATCAGATTCCCTCGAAGTGCGCCACACCTCACAAACCTTGGCGAAGGTTCGCAAGCGGAGCCGAGAAATTCTCTAACGCTTCATTGAACTTGTCCATCGATGGATGCGCTATGCTTACTGTCAGAACCGGTTGAAATTGTGATGGCGAAGGGAAAGAGGTAACAAATATGGCATTCAAAGTTTTCGAGAAGGGCAGCGCTCCCGCTCCAACCATTCCCACCGTTACCATACAGAAGCGCGGAATGTTCTCCCTGAACGAAGCGGCCTTCTCCTTGATCGACGAGCCCGAGGCTGTGCAGTTTCTTTGGGATGATGAAAAGCGACTCATAGCTATCCAAGCCGCAAAGTTGACCGATCCCAACGCGTACCCGACCCGTCGGCAGGGGCCAGCGGGAGCGACGCCGCAGAAGCGGGGCATCGTGTTGATAGCGGGGACGATGTTTACGAAGTTCATCGGCATCGATACATCAGTTGCGAAGCGGTGGGTACCGGATCGTGAGGGCGACATGCTGATCGTGGATCTAAACAAGCCGGCTCAGACGGTTGCATCTAACCGAAGAAGCGCCGATGAGGCGGCTGACAAGATCGAGGAAGAAAGCCGATGAGCAAGGACATGCGCGGCACGTGTTGACTAGGAATTACTTCATTGTCGATGAGACAAAGCAGCGGGGTTATCTGCTTGTGGCCGGCGTTTTGGTTCCATCCGGTCACGCTGATGTACGTAGGGAACTACGCGGACTTATCCAGCCCGGACAGTGTGGCCTGCATATGAAGGACGAGAGGGATTCGCGTAGAAAAGAGATCGTAGACGTGAGTGTGCGTGCGGAAGTTGAGGCCACCGGTTACGATGCGAGACGAAGATTCTCCAACGAGCCGAAAAGCCGAGCGGAAGGCTTTCGTAAACTTGTCAACGATATCGCGGCTCAACCTGGGCAGTCGCTTCTCGTGATTGACAAGCATGAGTCACTTGTTCAACGCGATCGTGAATGCCTGATCGAGTTCTCTCGCAAGCCCGGGCGTAAAGACCAAATGCGCTATGAACACATGAAGTCAGAGTTGGGTGAGTGAATCCCTTGATCCCTCCCGGTGCACACGTCTTCGTTGACGAGTCCAAGTCGAAGGCCTACTACGTAGCCGCGTCGGTGATTGCGCCCGCGGACGTCGCCGGCGCGAGGCGTGCGATCGCCGCATTGCGACGTTCAGGACAACGGAGGGTCCACTTCAAGGGTGAAAGCGACAGTTCCAGGAACGCGTTCCTCAACGGCGCCATCCAAGCGGGGCTGACGACCCGGCTGTACGTCGCCAGGAACATGCCGGATAAGATCGCCAGGCCGTTGTGTTTAGAGAGTCTGCTCGATGATCTGGTGGCGGCAGGCGCCAAGAAGCTTGTGCTGGAGAGCGATGAATCGTTAGAACAGGCGGATCGCCGGTTCATTGCACAGCACTTGAAGTCTCACGGTGGAGGGGAGGGCTTGCATTACATGCACTGCAAACCATATGAGGAACCGCTTCTTTGGGTCAGTGACGCTGTTGCCTGGTGCCATCAGAAAGGCGGAGACTGGACCCGCAAGGCGGCCCCGCTGGTCCAGGAGATTGTCATCTGTGACCGTTAAACAACGCGGGCCCGGCTCGTCATACCATCCGGAAGACTGCCAGACCCACTTCTCAGGGCTACTGCCCCTTGCAATACCGATGCTACCTCAAAAGGAATGTTTGGGAACACTCCTTGTGAGAAAGCTAACTAGATCTCACAACTGGATTCATTAACTGGAAGAGATCCGGCGGGGACTGTCCCAGTTTCAAGGATGTGGGATGGGCGACCTGGTCGGCGGCGTGCCCCATCAGACCGTCAAAGATGTCACACGGCGAGCTCGGGCAGGGCTCCGATGATCCGGTTGGATTCAAGGCTCAATGTCACGATCTTGGCAATTAGGTCGATGATGTAGCGCGGCTCCTGATGATCGCGGGACCAATCATTGGGGTCATTGACAATACCGGAGTCCTTGTCGGTCTTGACCCGGTACCTCTCTAGGATCCAATCCAAGGCGGAGCGCGAACCGAGCATGTACTCGTGGACCTCGACGGGAATGCCTTCAAGGGTGATATTTCCGTTGTAAATTATGCGGGTCTTATCCCACGATCCGGCCTTACCTTCGTACTTCATCTTGATCACTGCGTACCTGGTGTAGTCGTCGGCATCTAGCACCAAACCGGTATGACGTTCATTCAGCGGGAACGGGTCTAGGTCCTCGTAACCGATGTGCAGGGCTGCCAACTGCCGGCCGGCATCAGCGAACGCATGAAAGTCGTTGCCTGCTATTTTCGGAATGCGGGGGAGCATTCTCTTGAGGTCCGCGGCGAAGCGTTCACGGTAGTCGGGCGAGTGGAGGATGCCATAGACGTAGTAGAAGATGTCGTCTTTGCTCACGCACGATCCGTAAAACGTCCGATAATCGGCCAGGGCCGCGTCTGTCACGTTGTCGGTGCGCCCGTCCTCAGCGTCTAGCGGCGAGGCCGTAAGTTCCGATAACAAGTCGTCGCCATGAACTGGTTTGGTGTACGAGTAGCGGGGGAAGAACTGGCCTCCGCTTCCGGCCCCAGTGACGTGGAGGTCCGGCACAAGATCGGTCATCAACACGCCAAACGGCACAGCCGAACCGTTCCCAACAATGTAGAAGCCAAAGTTATTTTCGCCGCTAGGTGGGAAGATCGATTCTAACTGGGACCATTCGTGGTTCATCTTGCGTTCGTAGTAAACGGCCTGCTTGTTGAACGGTCGATAAGTCGCAGTCCGAATAGCAGATTCCCTGTATTCCACTTCTTCATCCCTGGCGAGTGATTGGCGCAGGCTTCTAGTCCAGCTGATCTCCATTCCGTTCGAGTTCAGTCTGGGTGTCAATTGGCCCACTCGCGTCGCGAGCGTGCCCGTTTTCAGGCCGGGCTTGATGGTGCTCCGGTCGGCCTCGTAGGCGGACACATGTCGATCAACGTTCTGGGCCATGGCTGACCGGCTGCTGTTGTAAACCCACGCATCTCGCCCGGTTTCGAGCCCCCGCGAGAAGATGTTGAAGATTCGAATTCCTTCTTTGGCCCGGGAGCCGATGGGCGTGAAAGTTTCGAAGATATCGTCTCGTTGGTTGATCCAGTCTCCCTCCACGTTAGGGGTAAGTCGTTCCCAGGGAATGGTGGCCAGGGTGGCTTCGTCGACGATGGCAAGTTTTTGCTTGCGGTCGAGGTAGTCACCGATGTCCCGGTAATTGAGCCGGCATCCGGCCACAGCTCCGGGGCGCTTGACGAGCAGCAGAACGGCAACCGTCGTCTTGCTGCCTTCGCCAAAGACGTTGTCCTTTTCCTTCCGCCGTTGTTCCCCGGCACCCCGCGCGTTCCCACGCAGGTTGTAAACGTAGATCTCGTGAAACTCAGTCGTGAGAGTCTTGCGGAGTCCGTCGGCGGTGTTGCCGTCGATGTATCCCCCGTTGGAGACGTAACAAACCACTCCGCCGTGTTCGGAGTTCAGTACGCGATTGGAAGCCCAGCGGATGGCGCGGATATATGAGTCATAGAGGGAGTTCACATTCGTTGCCGTGGACTGTGCCACATAACTTCTGCGGATGGACTCGTCCAGGGTCGGGTATTTGAGGTTGGCGTTGTTGTCGTTGCCGCTGGATTGGCCGACGGAGTAAGGCGGGTTGCCGATGATCACCCGGATATCGAGAGCGTTCTGCTTGACCACGCGATCGTTATTGTTGGTGAAGACGTGTTCGTCAAGGGTGTCTCCGTCTTCCGTCATTTGGAAGGTGTCGGTGAGCACGATCCCCCCAAACGATTCATAGCCGACCGTGTCAGCGTCACGGCCCTGTTCGACGGCTTGTTCAGTGAGGATTCCGTGGAAGGTGGCCTCGATGTTGATCGCCGCGATGTAGTAGGCCATGAGCAGCAGCTCGTTGGCGTGCAGCTCCTGGGTGTACTTGCGCAGTAGGTCTTCGGGTTTGATCAGTCCTGACTGCAACAGGCGCACGACGAACGTCCCGGTCCCGGTGAACGGGTCGAGTACGTGGACGCCTTCATCGGAGATTGAAACCCCGAACTCTTTCTTCAATACGTCGTCGACGGCGCGCAGGATGAAATCGACGACTTCAACCGGCGTGTAAACGATTCCCAGTGATTCGGCGGTGCGGGGGAAAGCGAGCTTGAAGAACTTTTCGTAGAGCTCAGTGATGATCTTCTGCTTGCCGGCGGCCGTGCCCACACCCTCGGCTTTCACCCGCACGGATCGGTAAAAGTCTTCGAGGTTCTGGACCTCCGAGTCAAGGTTGTACTGCTCGAGTACCAACACCATGGAGTCCATGACCTGGGACACCGGGTTGTGAGCGGCGAAAGAATAGTCCTCGAACAACGCCTCGAACACGGGCTTGGTGATCAAGTGCTGGGAGAGCATGTCGATCGCGTCGGACTCGCTGATGGAGGCGTTCAGGTTCCCCCGCAGGCCCTCTAGGAAGCCAGCGAATTCGTCCCGCACCCGGGCATCAGGGCCATCGAGTATCGTACGGATCCGGATGATGTGCCGGTCAGCAATGCCCTTGACGTCTTCGGCCCATTGTTCCCAGTAGCGGCGGTCCCCGACCTTGCGGACCATACGGGCGAAAATCGCGTTACGCCACTCGTCCGCATTGGCCATATGGAACAACGCCTCGGGTCCCGGCCTATCCGAGGAACCGGGCATCTCACCCGGGCCGTCTCCTGGACCGAACGGGTCGGCAACGGTGATGATATCGATTTTGTCGTTCGTGTTGCCGTTCAGGTCCAGCTTGTTGATCATCGCTTCGAACCGGTCATCATGGGCCCGCAGTGCCTGGAGGACATCCCAGACGACCTTGTACTTCTTGTTGTCGTTCAGCGCGGTTTCCGGGTCTTCGGAGGCCGGAACCGCGATCGGCAGGATGATGTACCCGTATTCCTTCCCTTCGGAGCGGCGCATGACACGGCCCACGGCCTGCACCACGTCGACCTGGGAGTTGCGGGGGTTCAGGAATAGCACCGCGTCCAAGGACGGGACGTCCACGCCTTCGGTGAGGCATTTGGCGTTGGACAGGATCCGGCACACGTTGCCCTTGGTTTCGTCCTGCAGCCAGTCCAGTTTCGCGGAGCGTTCGAGGACGTTGAACGTGCCGTCGACATGTTCGGCTTCCAGCTTCAACGCGTCGTCATCTTCGACCAGCAGTTGCCGGCCGATGAGTTCGAACTGTTCGGCCAGTTTCTTGGATTCCTTGATGTTCCGGGCGAACGCGACCGCCCTGTTCATAGGGGACGTATCTCCGATGGAGAGACGCTCGCCGTTGACGCCGCGCTTGGACAGGCCGTTCCAGCAGCCCACGATTCGGGCGGCGTCATCCAGGGACAGGTCTCCATTTTCTTGGAACAAGCCCTGGAAGGATCGGGACACCGCTTCCTCATTTACCGCCAGGACCAGGACCTTGTAATCGGAGAGGTGACCCATCTCTACGGCTTTACCGAAGCCCAGGTGGTGGAATTCCGGCCCGTAGACTGCGACATCATCCATGGAGTAAACGGCCACATCGTTCTCTGCCGCCTTCGCCTTCGAATCCTGCACATAGATCCGCGGCGTCGCCGTCATATACAGACGTTTCTTGGCGCGCAGGTAGGCCTGGTCGTGGACACGCACGAAGGCCGAGTCATCATGCTCCGCCTCCGTAATCCCCGTCGTCCGGTGTGCCTCATCGCAAAGGATCACATCAAAGTCCGGCAGTCCGAGGGCCTGGGCCTGGGCGATGACGTCGATGGACTGGTAGGTAGAGAACACCACTGTGACCGCTTCCTGGCCGGTGCTGATGCTCGTCCGGTAGAAGAGTTTCTGCGGGTCCGTGGTGGCAGGGAACGCCAGATCGTGTACGGACACGTCCTCGTGTTCGCGGCGGCCGACCTTCGTGTCCGAACACACGGCCAGCGGCCGCAACGGAACGGTGGCCTGGGCCGTCCACTCGTTCAGCGTCTGCTGCAGCAGAGCTATGGAGGGCACCAGGAACAGGGCGGTACCGCCGACAGGAACCATTTCCTCGACGATCTTCAACGAGGTGTAGGTCTTGCCCGTGCCGCAAGCCATGATCAGCTTCCCGCGATCAGAGGTCTGAAATCCTGTGATCACATCGTCGATCGCATCGCGCTGATACTTGCGCGGTTCCTTACGATCGATCTGCCGCATTTCCTCGGGCCGGTCCAGATCAAACTCAGCCCAATCAATGGTCGAATCCGCCAGATCCTGCAGCCGCAACCTGGTCATCGGCTTCGACTGGCCCTCCAGTGCGGTTTCGGCGTGCTTGGACCACTTGTCCGTGGTGGAAACGACCAGACCGTAGGAGAAGTCGACCTTGCCGGCGGCCGTGAAAAAAGAATCGATGTGCTTCTTATCCAGTGTCCGTTGCGGATCATAGAACTTACACTGGATCGCAGTCAGTTCCCCGGTGTAGCGGTCCTTCGCGACCAGATCGATCCCCGTATCCACCTGCCCTCTGCGGTCCGGCCACTCATCCCATAGCCACACATCGGAGAACTGATCCGAGTACTTGGGTTCCAACTGCAGATACCGCTTGAACAACCGCTCGAATTTCGTGCCCTTGTCCCGCTCATTTTTGGCGGAGAAATAGAGACGGTCGAGCAGCTGCTCGAAAGTGTTAGAACCCATGGGAACATCTTGCCCCACCCGGGTTGGCCTTCCGTTGAATGCGACGTGGGGCACAATGAATCCATGTGCGGCAGATACGTGATGTCCAAGGCCACCGGGGACCTTCTCAGCCAGTTCGAGGCTAAGGAGATCGAAGGCAGCCCGCCGCCGCCCAGCTGGAACGTCGCTCCGACCCAGGACGTCCCCATCATCGCGGAACGCCTGGACGAGGGCGCCATGGATCGCCGGCTGTTGATCGCCCGCTGGGGTCTTGTTCCGTCCTGGGCCAAGGACATCAAGATCGGTTCGAAGCTGATCAACGCACGCAGCGAGTCGATCCTGGACAAGCCCTCGTTCCGCAAGGCTGCCGTCAAACGTCGGGCGCTGGTCCCGGCGGAGGGATATTACGAGTGGCAGAAGACCGAGGACGGGAAGAAGATCCCGAATTACCTCTACTCCGAAAATGAGAATGTGCTCGCCTTCGCCGGGCTGTATGAGTTCTGGCCGGACCCGTCCCTTCCCGAAGATGACCCACACCGGTGGCTGCTCAGCTGCACCGTCCTGACCACGACGGCGCATGACTCCCTCGGGCACGTCCATGACCGGGCACCCGTCATCATTCCGCCAGGCATGTATGCCCAGTGGCTGGACCCCGACACGACGGACAAGGAAAAGGTGCAGGAGATCCTCGACGCCATCCCTGAACCGGTTCTGACGCCCCGGGTGGTCACCGACCGGGTCAACAGCGTGCGGAACAACGGCCCGGAACTTATCGAGCCGGCCCCCTAATCACTGCTCTACTGTGTGCGGCCACCAAAGCCGTAATCGGCCGGAGGCGCGGCCGGGAGCTCTGGGAGGACATCTGGAGTGCACCCTTCCTAGGCTCCGTCCAGCGCGCCGCTTGAAATGAGCTCATGCAGATTTCGGTAGAGGTTGTCGGGTCGCCCTAGCCGTCTATTTGACTGCTTCATCTGCGAGATAGCTGAGCGTTCGCCGACGATGTGATCTGCATATCCTGCAGCACAGGTTAGGTAGATGAGGTCGGTGAGATCGTTGCCTTTCCACGCAGTCCCCCCATTAACCTGTTTCTCGTGCAATACCTCTCGATAAAGGCCAAGGCACGGCATTTGGACCAAGTCGTCCCGCCAGCCGCCATGGATCCACAGGTGTAGCTGGTCCACGTTGAGCCTTGCTGCCTGCGCGGCTACCGCGACCTCTTTGCGGACATCGTCAAGAAAGTAGACATCCGTGCTCATGCGCTTACCGTGGCTACCGCGCTCTTGGCCCGCCAACCAATCAGTGACGAATTGAAACTTCTCAACCCATTGCGGGGTCTCGCCTTGCTGAACGGGCTCGCGGCCCAGCATCACGGACAAATGACTCGATATTGAGGTCATAGCATCCGCCGCCAGCTGCATGTCCTTGGGCAGAGGATCGTCGCCCCAGTCTTTGGGCACCGTACGGGACGAATGAATTGCGTTGGGCGCCAAGGTGAAGACTTCTGGCTCAACAGCAAGGATCTTGTCGCTGTATCTCTTCTCGAGACTCCGCTGCAGTTCACTTCTCCTCACCGTCAGCGGATCCTGCAGTTGCCACCCGCCACTGAGCTGGGCAATGGTAAGAGCCAAACGATACCTGCGCTCATTGTCCGACCACTTACATGTTTCAGCCATGTGAGCAGACGACAGAGGGAGGATGACCTTCCTAGCGAGGACGAGCTCGATCAACGTCTCGGCCGCCTCACGTTCAGCCACGGAAGAGATGCGGCCGGGGTTATAGATTGCGTTGGCTAGAGTGCTCCAGTCCTTCTGATCCAGGTAAATTACCTGCCGGCCATTTATCGGGGAGTGGCTTTGAAGCGTCGGCAGCTCAGCGCCAATGACGTCACCTCGCTCGGTTTCCAGCACGATCCGGTTCGCCAGCATGAAGTACGTGCTCTTTACGATCACCTCAGTCCGGGCTCTCGATAAGGCCGTATTGGGGATGAAGGCCTCTTTGCCGTCCGATCGGACAAATCGACATACACCGGTTTGCCAATCAATTTCGACAAGGATCAAAGAAACACCCGCCGGTAGCGGGGAACCCAATGTTTCCGCGTTGCCACGTATGGACTCATCTTCGCTTTGAGCTGCTTGGCCCGACACTGGTCCTCCTTCGTTCCGCGACATATAGCCTAGGCAGTGACGCCTCGCCTCTGAGCATATGGCCCGCCTTCAAGACGCTCCTACGCTCTTCCGAGGCCCTGCGAAATGGCTGCCTCTCACTGGCGATCAAAGGGTGATGAAATCGCGTCCGGATGCAACTCCGGACGTACGCGGAGGACGCGGAGTGGGTGGCGGAAGGACCTGCCTGACCAGGCCGTATCGACGGAGACTTCCACTGCCACGGGTTCGACCAGGGTCAGCGCCACCGGTTCCTGTCGCGGTTGAACCGGTCCAGGGTGGTTCCTTTCACGGTCGTGGGCTAGGAATGGGTGCCGCGGGGAGGTTTCAGCCAGCGCGCAAGTTCCCGCGCAGCTGCCGTCTTCAACGGTGTGGATCTCCCGACGATCCGCAGCTCCCCGTCCATGACCAGCCCGGCCACGACTTCCCGTGGTTCGGTGATCGGCCCGATGACTGGGCCGTGCCTGGCTTAGGCGGCCGCGGCTCCGGCGTCGGTGATGCCGGCCAATAGCCACTGCTCCGACAGCGGATCGCGGCGCAGCTCGAAGGTACGCAGCGCCGAAGTGGAGGTCAGTCGGACCTGGACCTGCCAATGTTCGACGCTGACCAGGTCCCCGCAGCCGACCGGTGCCCGCTTGGCCGTGTTCCACCAGTCCGCCCGGGCAAACCAGTGGACCGGCTCCGCCCCTACCGCCCAGATCCTGCCGTCATACCTGACGGCCAGGGGAATGCCCTTCGCGGTAAACCGGACCTGTACCGGCACATCCAGAGGGCTGTCAGTTGTTGCTCTTGCCACGGGTCCGCTCTCCCAAATTCCTGTTCATCATTTCCTCCCGGCGGGTTACCGCCGAACTCCATACCCAGGTCCGGTACGTGACCGGCCCGTCCTTCCACGTCACTTCGGCCGCCTTCGCTGTCCAGGCAAAAACTTCGCCGTCCACCAGTTCCGCGCAGTTCGGGAACCGAATCCAGGCTTTCACTGGTATCCCTGGATACCCGTTCTTGACCGGGAAGTGCTCGAAATCGAGCTCTTCCACGGTCAGCCCGATTGGGCCGGCCCGCCGTGCGTACTGCGCCTGCAGCGCGGTCGCAAAATCTTCGGAGGACATACCACAACCTTAGAACATATATTCGAATAGACACGCCAAAGGATGGCGGCCAACGAATGGCCGCCATCCTTTTCAGTATTAGAGAGGGGTCTGACAAAAGGACCAGGATTCTTCCCTACAGGCCCTTCGCGCCTTCGTCCGTGTCCTTTTCTATGCCTTTGATCGTGCGGGTCATGGCCCGCACGGAGTCCAGGTTTTCCTCCCAGCGGCTGCCATCACGCGTACAAGCACGAAATGACCTCACGCCGGCTTCCTGGGCGGCCTGCCGAAGCTCGGCCCACGCCTCTTCCAGGTCGGCAAGCTCTGCCGGGCCAAGTTCAGGACGTCCGTCCTCCACGGGCGCTGCCGCAGGGAAGGACTCAGCTGCAGCTGGTGTCCGACGCCGGCCAATAAAGTCTCGCAGTCGAAAAGCCATATCTCCTCTTAGTAACCGGGTAGTCGAAGTCGTCGGACTCCGGGTTTTCCGCGATGGCAATATCCCTCAGGGCTTGTTCCTTTGTAACCTCTTGCCCCTGGGGATCCAGCAACGCCCAACGAAAGACCGGATCCGGGCCGGGCTGAACGACCCGCCGCACCCAACGGTAGCCGTGCTCTTTGAGCTTTTCCTTGTCGTCCCGGAACTGCTTGTCCTTTTCGATGGCCCGCTGCACCCTGGTTGCCGCGGATCAATCGGCGACGCACCGGCTGCAGACGTGCCGGCGGCCGTCGGCGCTGGGATCGACCATTTCCTTACAAGCTCCGCATCGTTTCAGCTCCATGCCCGCAAGCTACCAGAAGGGCCCGACGCTAGATGCTGGTCGGCTCTCTCGTGGCCGGGGCAGTGAAGGGCAGGCTCGCGGGGCTCGCCCTGGTTTCCGCTGCGCTCCAACCAGTTGAAGGGCGTCCGCTGGCGCGGCCGGCTGTTGGGTCCAGGGCGTGCCGTCGCAGAGCTCCGGACCCCCTGGCCCTGTGTGTCTACGACGCTTTTTGGCTGCTGTCCTGACGGATTGTACGTGTCCGCTCCGGCCCGTCTAGCCCCTCCTTCGTCGGGGCCTGCGGTTCAGGAAATGTCCCTGCGGCGCTCCTTCGTCGCTGATTTCCTCCGGGAATTTCCCGCCCCTTGCCCTGCGGGTAGACAGGCCTCCGTCGACCACAGCTCCGCAAGCTTCGCCAGCAGCCAAAAACAACGGGGGGAGAGGGGACGCTGGCCGGTCACCTAAGCCGCCCCACCCACCAACCCTTTCGGCAAAAAAGGAGCAACACCACATGAACGCAGTCACCAAGAGGACCGTGACCACCGTCGACACCGGCGAAACGGTCCACGATGTGCCCGTGCTCGTCGATTACCACATGAACGACGGCTACGACTGGATGGACGTCATTAGCGAACACGGCTGGGCCGTGATCCCCAGCTGGGGATGTGATGGCTGGGACCTGGGCCAGTGGCCGTACGTCATGGTCGCCGCGATCCGTACCGCCGACGAGATCGGGAACCTGTTCGGCATGGCCACCTACTGCGAAGGCGACGTACGAACGACCTTCTATCGGACCAAGGCGAGGTTCTGGACCGCGATAAGTGAGCAGGCCTTCTTCCACTGGAAGAACGGACAGGCCCACGGCCCGGCAGACCTGCCCGAAGCCGCCGCCGAACTACCCAGCCGGTACCGGATGCCTTACGTCGTGCTGGACGCCGCCTAACCAGCACTGACAACCGCTGTACTGCCCGGCCGGAGCCGGGCAGTGCAGCGGCCAAACGACTTCAAAGGAGCTAGCATATGAGCAACGACACCACCGCCCCCAAGGGAATCACCGCCCTGATCTACCGCGACGCCCTGGGTACGGACTTCTCGAACCGGGGCATCTCCGCCCGGGCTATGGAAGTAACCGTCATTGGCGAGGGCATCGACCCGGTTTTCGAGGCCACCGAGCAACGGCCCGCCGTCCGGCTCGTCAAAACTGAGACCTTCCACCGTGAGACCGTGATTCACGCCGAGCCGGTCATCCCGGAAGGTGAACCCGCACCGTGGTATATGTTCGGCGGCACGTTTATCTTCAGCAGTGACGCCAGGTTCCGCCGCGCAGCCGGACACTACGGAGCGGTCCCGCTGCACGACCGCCGCGAATAGGGCCGAGGGTGGCCGGTCTTTCGGGGCCGGTCACCGCGGGCGGTCCGCCGTCGTGGCCGGCTTTCGCTGGTGGTTGGCGGCGGCGGACCGCCCATCCCGCAGTAGCCAGGTGCCGGGGCGTCGGCCGTCGGCGGCAAGCCAAGGGTTGGCGGTGTCGTTGGGTTGTTCCTGGGCGCGTTGGTGAAAGAACATGCTCGCTGGGCTCGCACTGGTTTGCGCTGCGCTTCAACCAGTTGATGGGCGTCCGCTGGCGCGGCCGGCTGTTGGGTCCAGTGCCGGCTCCGCCGTCCCTGGCCCTTTTGTGTCTACGACGTTTTGGCTGCTGTCCTGACGGATTGTACGTGCCCGTTCCGGCGCCTCTAGCCCCTCCTACGTCGGGGCCTGCGCCCCGGAAAGTCTTCTCCGGCGCTCCTTCGTCGCTTATTTCCTCCGAAGATTTTCCGGGTCTTGCCCTCACGGGTAGACGGGCCTGCACGGGCACAGCTCCGCAAGCTTCGCCAGCAGCCAAAACAACGGGGGAGAGGGGAGCTGGCCGGTCACTTGAACCGCCCCACCCACCAACCCTTTCGGCAAAAAAGGAGCAACACCATGAACGACTTCATCAAATTCACCGGCCCGGCCGACGTCCTGGCCTTCATTCCGCACACGCTGGGACAGACCCCCACGGAATCCTTTGTCGCCCTGACCATGCAGGGCAACAAGATCGGCGCGACCCTGCGGGTGGATGCCCCGTTCGGGCAGGATCCCGTTGGTTACGCCCAAACCATCGTCAGCTACCTGACCGCTGACGAGGCCGCCACCGGCAGCCTGCTGGTCATCTACACCGACGAGAGCACGACCGACGGCAGCAGCCCCTACGCTGGGCACGTGCAGGCCCTGAGCACCGAACTGGAAACCGCCGGGATGCCCCTGCAGGACGCATGGCTGGTGACCTCTGAATTGTGGCGGAACTACCACTGCACGGACACCGGCTGCTGCCCCGACCAGCCGCTGGATGCCATCACCACCAGCAACGGCAACGCCGCCCTGATCTACCGAGGGAGCGCCGTGACCGGCTTCATCGCACCGGCACCCTTCACCGGAGACGAGACGGCCCGCGAGGCTATCACCGCGCGCAAGCCTGACGGCTGGCCGGAAGACCTCGAAGCCAGCCGTGCTGCCTGGGCCAGGGTGCTGAAGGACCCCAAGAGCCTAACGACCGAGACCGCGTACCAGCTGGCAGGAGCGTTGCAGCACCCCACCATCCGGGACTACATGATGGGCGACATCGTCCCGCACGCGCCCGAGCAGTTCACCTCCGTCATGCTGGGTGTGTTCCCCACCCGCCCCGACTGGGCGCGCGTGGACACGGCACAGGAAGTCGCGTTCGAGCTGATGAAAGCCACCCCGGAAGGGCAGCGCGCCCCCATGTTGTGCCTGATCGGCTGGCTCGAATGGCTCAAAGGACAATCCAGCTTCGCCGCCCGGTACTTCAAGCTCGCCCTGGAGGACACCGCCGGGTACCGGCTGGCGGAACTGCTGGACGAACTGGTCAACCGCGGCCTGCTGGCAGACTGCAGCCGGGACCGGAAAAAGGCCTATGACCGCCGCCTGAAGCGCTAGCTTCGACAGGGCCGGACTCCACTACAAGAAGGGTCCGGCCCTCCCCGCGGGATCTTCGCCAGGTGCGCGGCGGCCTCCCCCGCTTCGCTCCGCCGGCCGCGTAAACGCTGCGCGGGCGCCGCGACTTCAGCCGGCGCGCAGGAACTGCCGATACTGTGAAAGGACACCGCCGTCCCGTCCAGCCAAGGAGTCCCGAGCGTGGCAGATCAATTCCGCATGACCGAAGACGATACCGTTGCCCCGGACGCGAGCCCCCTTGAAGACATCCTGGAACTGAGCCTGCTCACCGCAGGCCCAGCCACCGGACCAGTAGACCGGCCAAGGAAAGACCACCGACACTACGAGCAGTAAACCCAAGCAGCACTGACGCTGCACCACAGATTTCCTTATTGCCGAGGGAAATTCAGGAAGCCGGCACGGACAGTGCCGGCCTTCCTTCATGTGCGCAGCATGTAGCTGTGGACCGGGGGAGTGGGTGTTCGCCAGGGCTCACACCGATAAGGGCGTCCGCTGGCGCGGCCGGCTGTTGGGTCCAGTGCCGGCTCCGCAGGGCTCCGCCGTCCCTGGCCCTGTGTTGTCTGCGACGTTTTTTGGCTGCTGTCCTGACGGATTGTACGTGCCCGTTCCGGCCCGTCTAGCCCCTCCTTCGTCGGGGCCTGCGCCCCGGAAAGTCTTCTCCGGCGCTCCTTCGTCGCTTATTTCCTCCGAAGATTTTCCGGGTCTTGCCCTCACGGGTAGACGGGCCTGCACGGGCACAGCTCCGCAAGCTTCGCCAGCAGCCAAAACAACGGGGGGAGAGGGGAGCTGGCCGGTCACCTAAGCCGCCCCACCCACCAACCCTTTCGGCAAAAAAGGAGCCACACCACATGAACGCAACACCCACGCTTGAAATGCTCGACCCGGCCACGCTGACCGTCGACGTTAACGTCCGTAAGGACGCCGCCCTGACACCCGATTTCATTGCCAGCATCAAAGAACATGGCGTGATGGAACCGGTGATCGCCCACCGCAAGGACGACGGCACCGTGCACGTGCTGATGGGCCAGCGCCGCACCCGCGCCGCCGTGGAAGCGCAGCGGCCTCTGATCCCGGTGATGATCATCGACAGCCCCGAGGAAGCCGAACGTATCGTGACTCAGGTGGTGGAAAACATCCAGCGCGCTGAACTGACCGAAGCGGACGAAGCCGACGCCTACCACCAACTGTCCCTGATCGGCGTCTCGGCCACCGCGATCGCCAAGAAGACCGGGCGCACCAAGACAACGGTGGAGTCCGCATTGAAGGTCAAGTCCTCCGACGCGGGAGCCGCCGCCCTGCGCAAAGGATGGACCATCGAAGAGGCGCTAATCATGGCTGAGTTTGAGTCAGATGAAGAGGCCACGGAGGAGCTCGAATCGGTCATCATGGACGAACCTGACCAGCTTCTGCACGTCGCGCAGCGGCTGCGAGACCGGCGCGAAAGCGCCGCCGCCCTCGCGGCGCTGATCGCCGACCTGGAAGCCCAGGGCAAGACCATCGTGGAGGATGCCGGACACTACGCCGACGACGACAACCTCTACGTCACCGCCGCCAAACGGGAGGACGGGGAACCAGCCACCGAGGACGACGCCAACGCCGTTCTGATCACCACGGACTACCGGGGCCAGCACCGGACCCACTCCGTGATCGCGGGGTGGAAGGAGACGGGCTTCGCACCGAAGTACGAACGCTACGACGGCGGCCGCCCAGCGCAGAAAGGCCCCATGACCGAGGAGCAAAAGGCCGAGCGCAAAACCCTGATTGAGAACAATAAAGCGATGCTGTCCGCGCAGGTGGTACGCCGTGAATTCGTGACCGGCCTGCTGTCGAAGAAGCAGCCACCGAAGGGCTGGCAGTACTTCACCGTCCACGCGATCACCCACCATCCGGAAACGGCCAGCGGTTACGACGGCGAGGTGGCCGCGGGAATGGTCGGGGCGAAGGTTGACGAGCCGAAGACCTGGGCGTGGAACCCGCTCCGCACGCACGTGGCGAAATCCACCGCACGGCCTGAATTCTCCCTGATCGCACTGATCTGCGCGGGGTATGAGAAGACGGTCGCAAAGGACTCGTGGCGGTCCCCCTCCCAGACTCACAGGGACTACCTGAACCAACTGGTTCTTTGGGGATACAAGGCATCAACTGTTGAACAGCTGATCATCGACAGCGACAAGCCAGCCGAGGAAGAAATCCAAGCGGCCTAACTCCAAACCTTGCCGGGCGGAACACCACCGCCCGGCAAGGCCAGTACCGATCACCACGGCAGGGCCGGGAACCTCGCAAACGTCGGGCGGTCCGCCGCCCGGGGCGAACCACGGCAGCCACTCACCAGCGGCGGACCGCCGTTAGGCGCGGCATGGGCAGAAGCCCACCAGGGGTGCCGCGCACACCAACGTGACGGGTACCCGGCGTCGTCCGGTTCGCGGTGTTTTAGGCCGCCGGCAATGCACGGGGTGCCGCACCAGTGCACCCTTCATGGGTGCGCTAGAGTGAATGAAAGATTTCCTTTTGCCGAAGGACAAAAAAGGACCGGAATGTTCCGGTCCTTTTTTGTGTGCAGCGGCTTTCAGGGGTGTCAGCGCGGCGGCTTGGGTTTCACAACAGCGTGGGTTTTAGGCTCACCCTTCGCTGAAGGATGTGCCGGATTCCTGGGCGGAATCCTGTTCGGATCCGGCGGAGCGCTTTGCCGTCCGCCGGCGCTTTACCGCCGATGGTTCGAGGCCAAGTTTCTTCAGTTCCTCGGTACTCCATCCATCCCGGGTGGCCTGCACGTAGGCGCGCTTGTCATCGCGTTCGGCGGCAACAAGCTGGTCCCGCAACTCGGTGATTCGCTGGCGGCTCTTCACCAGGGCAGTGACGGATTCAATGCGGGAGTCCAGCAGCGCGCGGGCCTGGTTTCGTGTCTGTTCAATGTCGAGGGTAGCCATGGATTCAGCCTAACGATCATCCCGACGCCGGCTCCGGCGGACGCGCCCATCCTGGCATGACATGTCCGAGGCAACCGGAGAATTTTGCGCCAGGAGGTGGGCGTTCAGGGGATCGTTGAACCAGTCCCGCAGATAGTCGTCGGAGTAGCTGACGGTTCGTGCTGTGAACTGGAAGTATTCGGGCCCGATGCCGCGCCGCCGCCACTGCCGCAGCTGCATCGGGGAAACCCCGTATTGCCTGGCCACTTTGGTAGGTGAGATGAGAGCCAAAACTGTACCTTTCGCTTGCTCTATGCCGCGTTCCTTTCGGCACGCTTGCCGAAACTTGGCCGGTGAAGGAATTGGCCAGTTGGAGCGGCCGGACCGTGGAATACCGGAGCGGAGCGAGGATATGCCGCGAAAGCCGGCTGCGGAGACTTGCCAAGGAAGGACCGGGCAGTAGCCTCAACCAGCCGAAACGGAACGACGCAGTCGTTTTGAATAAGTCAGACGCGCAGCGTCCTGCAGGGCAGTGCCCAGGAACCACCCCAAGCGCCAAATGCGGGCGCGGGTGATTTTCCGGAGCAAGCTATTGGGTTATGTGCCATAACCCGCGTGTTGATCCGCGGCCTGCGGCCCTGGATGCGGCACACTCGTCAGTGTGGCCCGGAGATTCCGGGTCGCTGCGCTGGGCATTGGGGGAGGGGACCGGGATGACTGAAGAGCCGAAGTCGCCACGCCGGATCTCCCGCCGCCGCCGCGCCAACATTGACGGCGACACCCAGTACGTGCGGGTTTCGATGTCGGAGTTCGAACGCGCTCAGTTGAAGGTGCTGGAGGAACGGACCGGGCGCAGCCCGTCGGAGATCCTTGTCAGCGCGGCCCTGTACGCGGAGAACTCGGAGTCGCTGGCCGAGCGGCGGGCGATGGCCGTGGAATTCATCGCGGCCCGCCGCTACCTCGCTGCCCTGTCAAACAACGTCAACCAGCTCGCCCGGCACGCGAACGCCACGGACGAATTCCCGGAAGCAGCCCGCACCGTTTTGACCCGGGTACGGGGGGTTGCTGACCGCATCAATACGATGCTGGATTCGATGGTGCGCTGATGATTCCCAACATCACCAAGGGCACCCGCATGCACGGGCTCATCGCATACCTTGCCGGTCCCGGGCGGACGAACGAGCACACCGATCCGCACCTTGTCGCTGGCTCACCGTCGATCATGGCCTGGCACAACGACGATGAACTGAACGCCGATGCCGCCCAGGCCATTGCCAAGGAACTGGACCGGGCCAGGAGCGTCCTGGGCGTGGAGATTCCCGGCGGGCATGTCTGGCACTGCTCCCTTTCGCTGCGCGCCGAGGAAGGCGACCTTACGGACCAAAAGTGGGCTGAGATTGCGCAGGACTTCATGGACGAGATGGGGTTCACCGAAGCCAGCGGACGGGCGCCGGCCCAGTGGGTGGCGATCCGTCACGGCCACAGCAAAGCCGGGAACGACCACATCCACATCGCTGCCTCCATGGTCCGCGAGGACGGCACGAAGTGGAGCAGCTGGCGGGACTTCCCCCGGGCGCAACAAGCCGCCCGGGAGCTTGAGAAGAAGTACGGCCTGGAAGAACTTTCACCCACGCATTCCACCCGTGGGCTCCGGCCGGGAGAACGTGAAGCCTCCGAGCGGCGGGGAGCCCCGGAACCGGAACGCCGGTCCCTGGAACGCAAGGTCCGTGCCTGCGCGACGTCCGCCCAGGATGAGGCCGAATTCATTCGACGACTGCGCCGTACCGGTGCCCTTGTCAGGCCGCGGTACGCGTCCGGACGTGACGATGTCGTGGTCGGCTACAGCGTGGCAGAACGTGCCCCCAAAGGTGGCCGGCCTGTTTGGTTCGGCGGCGGTCACCTCGCCAAAGACCTTGCCCTGCCCAAGCTCCGTGCCGAGTGGCCTGACATCCCACAAGGTGCCGCCGAGGCGGTCGCAGAATGGCAGGCAGCTGCACGTGGACGCCGCCCGGTCAAGATCGGCCGCGAAGCCCACGAACCGGACCTGCAAATGTGGGAGCAGTACAGCGACGAAGTTGCCCGGCTCCGCGAAACGCTACGCTCCGTCCCGCTGGACGATCACGCGACCTGGGCGCACGTTTCACGCGAGACATCCGGCGCCTTCGCAGCCTGGTCCACGGCAACCGAGGCAACGCCCGGACCACTCGCAGCAGCAGCTGACGAGCTGTCCAAGACAGCACAACTGCGGCGCTACCCAGTCCGCCCCATCCGCAGCGCAGGACCATCTGCCCGCGGAGCCTCGCTCATGCTCATGGCAGCTTCGATGGGCGGCACCGGAACCGCCGCGCAGGCAATCATGCTGCGCCAGCTGCTCAACGTCGCCAAGGCCGTCCACGACATGCACAAGGCATCAAATGATCTGCGCAGAGCACGCCAGATCAGCCACATGGTCAAGCACCACCTGAGCCAGGTCTCTGCCGCACTACCCAGCGTCCCTGCGACCACGCCCACAGCGGATAGCGAAGCTGCCGCCGCGGTACGAGCGAGTGCAGCCGGTCAGGTTTCGGGTCGGTCCGCGGGCTCCGTGCTGCCGCCGAAATACGTGCAGGCACGCACCCACGCGAGCACCCGAAGCGGGAGTACCCGCCCAGACATTGAGAGATAACACCAAGGAGGGGAACCATGAGCGAATCTGACGGCATTGATGAGGCTCTTGAGGGAATGTCGCGCGTTGGGCTGACTGTCGCCGGCCGGCTCGGTGAGCAGCTTGCCAGGGCACGCGAGCAAGAGCTGCGTCGTGCCCAAGCGTCCGAGGAACAACAGGCCCGCGAGCTGCAGGCCCGGTTCGATGCGGAGCGGGCAGCCGCCCGCGCGCAGCTCGCCCCGGTCATGGACAACCGGTGGTGGGACACAGCCAACGGCCGCGACGTCGAAAGGGTCCATCAAGCGGCCACCGCGTGGAAGGACCACGACCCGGCGGCGCGCGACGCGGCCGAGGTGATCCGTGACCAGGTGCAGCGCCGCTACGGCTTGGACGTGAACAACCTCGGTGCCAATGAAGCAACGGTGGCGGAGGCCTTGGCTAAAGCTGAACGGGACCGCGAACAGGCAGAACAGGAACGCCGTTCCGGCCGTGATGAGAACGCCCAGGCCGTGCAGCTGCTGGCCGAGGCCGACCGGGAAGATCGCAACCGCGAACGAGACGTCACCGAAGAGAACCAGCACCCTGAAGCGCTACGCGAAGAGGCGGGCATCAAATACGACTCAGCCGAACGTCGCCAGGAATTAGCAGCCAGCCTGGAAGGCATGGCCGACCGCGAAGCCGTACAGGCACGGCTCAGCGCCGATCAAGACCAAGGCACGCCAGCCAGTGCGGCAGTGGCAAAGACAACAGGGCGGAGCCCGAAGGCCCGCAAGACACGCGGAGCCAACGGCCAGACCAAGCTTCTGCAGAAAGGCATGAGCCGGTAGAACACCCGATCAGCGAGCTTCGTGTCGAACTGCGCTGTTGGGTGACTGAACTTAGCTAGATCTCTGAACCTAGCTACTTCGCTGGGCACGTCGTACTCGGCATTGTCAGAGGCATCGGCTATATTCCGCGCATGGACAGCGAATCAACGTCGGAGCGCCGGGATATCTACGCGGTCCTTGGTTCCCCTGACTCGCGCTTTCCCGTCGAAGCGCCGGCAGATCCGAAGGAAGCCCGCCGGCTGAAGGGCGGAAACAGTTTCTACTGCTCGACCGCACTTGGCGGGTGCGGAGGGGAACTGACCTTTGCCATCGGCGACGTCAACATTCCCCACTTCAGGCACCAGGCGGGAAGCAGATGTTCACTGATCTCGTCCAAGACCCTGGCCGACCGCTACACCCACCTTGCCATCCAAGAAGCATTGCGGGCGTGGATCGAAACCATGCCGGGCTTCTCCTGCCGCCTTGAGGTCTCCATAGAAAGCGGACGCACGGACGTCCTGGTGACAGGTCCGTCCTTCGAGGTTGCCCTCGAAGTGCAGCGTTCAGCGCTGTCTGCCCGCAACGCCCTGGAACGGACGGCGGTCTACAGCCATAGAGCCAACGCAGTGCAATGGCTGTACGCATTCAGGGACATCGATGCCTACAAGGCGGAGCTTGCCGACCGCGGATGGAGCCTGAGGATCTGGTACGGGTGGGCCAAGAAGGAATGCAGGATCGGCGTCAGCTACGAAACCGAAACCGGCGCGGAGGTGGAAATAAAGGAAGCCGGCGGACCGCTGACAGACTGGGACATATCCTTTCGTGGTTTGGACTCGGTCCACCTCCGCAAGGCAAAAGCGGCAGTGGAGCGCCTGAGAGCGACGGAGCGGGAGCGACGCCTGGAGCAGGCCAGGGAGGAGGCTGCCCGCGAAGCCGCGGAAAAAGCGCGTAAAGAGGCCGCGCGGCTCCGTCACATCGCAGACCAGAGAGCAGCGCACGAGTCTCTTCTCAGGGCCTTGCAGCACACCCCGGAGGGGCTGGAAAACAAATGGCCATCGTCGTGGCCCCAGCTTAAAGGCAGCCCGGGACAGGTCTCATGGGCAGAATCGATTCGTGCCCGGGCCGTCGCTTTGTTGCGTGAAGAATTGGTCGAGGAGTGGCTTCCCCAAGCCAGGGGAGTACCGGTTGCGCGGTGGCTGGCTTTACAATCATCGGCGGCATTCTGGATTCATTGCCGCTTCAATGACACCTTTGCTTTTGTTCAAGCGTACGAGCACCAATTCGGATCCCCGTGGCACCCCCAACGTTGACGGTGCGTGGGCCGGCACCGCGGCGCGTCAGCCCTTGATGTCGAAGTCCAGGTACAGGTTGTCGAACACAAGTAGGATCACATGCCGAATCCCAATTTGGAGGGTATTCAGTTGTCTTCGGACTTGCCCATCGCAGCGGCGGACACAGTTTCCCAGCGCTTCTGGGCTCCTTGCCGGCTGATCCCGAACGCTCGTCCGATCTTGTCCCATGAGACGCCCGCCGCCCTGGCGGCTGCGACGGCGTCGTCGAGCTGGGCTTCGAGATCCTTCAGGCTCCGGCTCAGGGTGCCGATGGTGTGTAGCGACAGGTCCGGCGCGATGTGCCGGTGCCACACATTCAGGAACACGGGCTCCAAGTCCTCCCGGTCGCTTATATCAGCTGCCTCGGCGCTGGCCGGCGGTCCGGCGTAGATGCGCCCCGCGGCGACGTCCTCGTCGGAAGGGTCCCAGACCCGCGTCCATAGCGGGTCCAGGATGACGTGTTCCCGGAACGGAACACAGCTGCAGGCGACCCTCCAGCCGACCACCTGCGACGGCGGGCGCCACGCCTCGCGGGTTGGATCCTCCTCATGCCCAACCGGCCGGCCGTCGGGCGTCATCAGGTTTATCTCCATATACCTGCCGCCGGACCCGTACATACCGTCCGCGAAGACGCAGACCACATAGCCCTCATGCTCGCTGCCCTCGGTAAACCAGCCCATCGTGCTTCCCTTCACCGCCCGCCAATTGCTACAGTGACAGTATGAACGCTAGCAACTCTTGTTGACAAGCGTCATGGCTGTAGCAACTTTAGTGGCATCCCTGCGGATTCAGTCTGAGCGTATTCGTTGAGGAGAGACGGCGAGGTGGGCGGACTGCCTGGCCTGCGTTGCCTATGGCGAATTGGCTTAGGTATTGCCTAGGGTGAGCCATGAGCGCAAACAGGAACCCTTTGGGTGGAGATCCTCGTCGAACTGCCCGATGGGCGGCGGTTGGTCTGTGGATCGTCAGCGTTTTCTGTGCGGTGAAAACGGTCTTTGACGTCATGAATAACGACTTCCGCTTGATCTATCTTGTGCTCATGTTGGCCTCTCTGGGACTGGCCATCGTTTATACCCTGATTTGGCGGAACGCAAAGCAGGAATCAGTCAGAGACGAGCCATAGCCCTCACCCAGTGACGTCAGGGCGTCGTGCGGAGATTGACGTAGCGTGACCAGGCGTCGCCTGCTGCGTCGGCGTGGAGGAAGGCTACTTGGTGGCTATAGCCAAGGGCGTTGGCGACCAGTGGCGGTGGTGAGGCTAAGAGGTGTTCGTCGAGGGCCGTGTTTCGTGCGCCCTGAAGATCGATGCCCAAGCTTCGGAGCCTATCCATGATGCCGTTTGGGTGAAGTGGTTGTCCGGCCCGGATCCCCGGGAAGAGCCAAGGGCTTTGTGCGTCTGATCCTGTTCTGAGATTCGGACGGCCTTTAAGGTGCTCTCGAAGCAAGCCGGCGAAGGGTTCGGGAATGGGCACTGGGTGCGGGCCGAAGGTGATCCGCATGTTGCCGGTGCTTTCATTGGTTTCGATAGCGTCGGTTCGGAGTTTGGCGACCCGCACGAGCGGTTGGGCGTAGAGAAGCAGCAGGATGCCGGCGACTCGGTAGGTCAGGGACTCGCTGGTGCCTGTAAGCAGTTCCCGGAGCCATGCCAGGCGCTGGTCCTGGGTGATCGTTGGGCGGGTTTTGGCGGTGTAGTGGCCCATGTCCACGCGGTGGTTTGTGCCGGTGTTTTTGATGAAGACGATGAAGGTGCGGATGGCTTTTCTGGTCGTGGGACCGGTGGCGAGCCAGGTTTCGATGTCTTGTTGGGTGCAGTTCGCCGCTGTCCGCTGGTGGGTTTCCCAGAGCCAGTCCAGAAACTTGATGGTTTCGGTGATCTCTTGTTTGGCGGAGTGGACCGGAGCTTGGGCGCTCTTCTCCGGTGTTGTGATGGATCGGATGCGGCGGAGGTGATGCCAGGTGGCGAACTGTGCGACGGGTTTGGCGACCTCCTCGGGCAAGTGGCGGAGCTTGTCGTCAATCCAGGTTTCGAACCGGGCCAGATGCGGGTCTTGGTAGGGGAGGAGTCCGTGGTGGATGAACAGGGCGCGCAGGTGATTGGCTTCGCGGTTCGCTGACTTAGCCGCGGCATCGAGTCCTTCGTGCGTCAGCGGAGTCTCCCCGCTCGATAGAGAGCCGAGGAGGGCTTGGACTTTGGGGGAGCGCTTCCAGGTGATGATGCTTTCGGGCCGTTCTGCTTTGCAGAGGACATCGACGATTTTGCCGGCGGTCTCCGGGTCGGCAGGGTGCGTGAGCAGTAGTTCGTTGAGGTCCTCCCGGAGGGCGCAGCGGGCGCATATGCCGCGCCGGTAGAACTCGCCCTCCGTATTGCAACGGGTGCAGTGGAAGTCGTGGAGGATGCCGGCGCAGGGCGCGCAGCGTGGCCCTCCGCTGATGTCCGGTGGCCCGGGTAGAAGTCTGTGCTGGCCGCACTCCGGACAGGTCCCGTGGGTGCGGGTGGCGGTGGTGAAGCAGGGGCCGCAGATTCGGCCTTCGGGCCAGGTGGCGCGGGTTCTGCCGGCGGCCCGGCCGCAGCGTGCGCAGGAAGCGGTCCCGGTGGTGCGGGGCCGGCCGCGGCTGGTGCTGCGGGGACTGAGGCCTTCGGGCTTGTCAGTGATCATTGTCGATGATGCGCGCCCGTCGTGGTCTGACGGTGCGGTTCAGGTCGACGACGTTGGGGGCGCTGGTGCCTGTTTTGCGGGCGCGGACGTCGGCGGCTGTGACGGTGATGAGGTCTTCGGGTCCGCAGGAGAAGATGTCGCAGATCGCGGCGATGACCTGCAGTGCGACGCGTTCGGGCTTCTGGTTGACGAGACGGTAGACCTGTGGCCGGGACAAGGTGATGCCGCGCTCGGCCAGCAGGGGGATGAGGTCGGTGGTGTTGTGCAGTCCCCGTGCTGCCATGAGCTCGGAGAGCCGCCATTTGTATTCGACTTCGCGTTTCACCATTGACCTCGCATCTGCACGCCCAGGACTTCGTCCATGGTGCGGTCCAGGGCCGCCCGGAGGGTCGTGTTGCGGAAGTCGTCGCTGACGAACTGGTAGATCCCGGTGGTGGAGGCGTGTTCGTGGCCCATTTGATGTTGCACGAATCTAGGATCCCATCCGTCCTCGAGCAGGTGCGTTGCATAGGAGCGCCGGAGCGAATGCAGGTCCAGGCCATCCATTGGCAGGCCCAGCTCGTTGAGGTAGCGCCGGAGCCGGCGCAGCAGGGTGGATTCACAGATCAGGCCGCCGCGTTCGCTGGGGAACAGGTCCAAGGTGTCGAGTGTGCCTCGTCCGTTGGCGAGCCAGTCCTCGATGACTCCGGCGGTCCAGTCGAAGACCGTCAGGACGCTGCGGGGTTTGTGGGGGGAGCCCTTGCGTGATTTGCCGAACCGGACCTTGCAGACGCCTGCCTTGCCGAACCTTCGTGCTTGGGGGTTGGCCGCAAAGTCGATGGTTTGCAGGTGCCGGAGCTCGTTGAATCTGAGCCCGTACGAGTAGGCGACTTTCAGCATGACGGCGTCCCGGTAGGCTGCCTGCCAGCCTTTCTTGCCTGAGGCGGCGATGAGTTCGACCTGGTCGTCGGCGTGATCGAACAGCATCTGCAGTTCGGTCTTGGTGAAGGGCCGCTTGGAGGCGCGTCCTTCGTACTCCTGCGTGTGGGTGGCGGTGTTCCAGTCAAAGAAGACCTGGGAGGGGTGTGTGCCGAAGCGTTGTTCGCAGACCTGGTCCCAGCCGTAGTCGGGGTTCGACACGTAGGACGTGAACCGGCGGAGCGTGGACTGGTAGCCGCGGATAGTGGAGTGCTTCAGCTGGTGGATCGAGCGGAGGTCACCGAAATACTCCTCGACTTGCTCCGGTGCCCAGTTCCACGGGAACTCGTTCACATGGTTGACGAACCGGCGGACGGACTCGATGCCCTTGTCGATTGTGTCGAACTGGAGGTTCCTGGAGAGCTGCTGGTTGCGCCAGCCGGTCAGCATGTCTTCGAGCGTCTGTTCCTCGGGATGCAGCAGCTGAACAGCGCTCAGCTGCAGCACACGCCCGGACCCGTCGACCGCCATTTTTCGCCTCACAGTTCCGTCGAAGTTTGTGCTCAAATCCTGAATCAATGATTCATTAAATGCATCATCAGCGCAAAACCGCAGGTCAGACGCTTGTGTCGGTCGCTCTGAGGATGGGCGTTGCAGCCGTCAGGAGCGCTTGGGCCGCGGCGCATCAAAGCCGTCAGGCCGCAAATTCCGCGGAATCTCAATGGAGTTAGAGAACTCCTTGCCGATCAGGGGGATCGGGGCGATTGATTCATCTGATGCAATACGCAGAGCACTAGTTGACATAATCTCCATTATCGGCGTTCCGAAAGCAATGAAAAGTAGGGGTGCCAAGACCGTCGCCCCGGCGTCGGTCGCTGAGTTGCCGTGCTTTGCGGAGCCAGGTGTCCCGGCGAGCTGCAGTAAGCGGCTGAAGAGGTAACACGATGTCGCCGCCCTGGGCGAATCACACCAAATTCCGTTTCATCATGCGCTGAAGTGCGGGAACCCCTTAATCCCGCGTTGCAGGCGCGCGCCGTGCTTCTTCGGCCGCTCCAGTGCGGCGCGCCGCCGCCGCACCGCTGCGAAGGCGGGCGTAGTCGTTCTGGCACTGCAATCGGTCCAGGCGCCGACGGACCATTCGTCTATAAAGAGGAATACCAACAAATGGCCTTACCATTATACTGGTCGGAAGGAGGAGGCTGCATGTCACGTACCGACGATTCTGCACCGGACGATCCGCGGCGCCTTCGTCGCGACCACCACCTCATCCAGTCAGCGAATCTCGGATTCTCGGTCGCGCAGGCAATGGCGGCCGTCGCCGTGCCAATCCTGGCCGTGTACGCGGGGCACCCCATCGAGCTGATCGGGATCATTGTCGCGGTCTCTGCGGTGTCGCAGACCGTCGCGCGCCTTGGCATGGGCACCCTGATGAGCCGGCTGCCCACCAAGCACTTCATTGCTGCCGCTACGCTGCTGCTGTCTGCATCCTGTTTCCTCCTCGGCTTCAGCACCGAGTTGTGGGCCTTCATCATTGCCCAGCTCCTGCAAGGAGCCGCGCGCGCGTATTTCTGGACCGGAAGCCAGACGCATGTTGTCCGCGCGTCCGAGTCCGCCGTCACCGCGCTCTCCCGCCTGAACGTGGTTCAGGGCGTAGGCCAGCTGATCGGACCGGCACTCGCGGGCTTCATTGGTGCCTGGTCCCTGCAGATGTCCCTCCTGGCAGCGGGCGCACTCGCGGCGATCGCGCTCGCGCCGGCGATCGCACTCGTCAGATTTGCCCCGTTCCCACAGCGGAGCCGCCACGGCACCGGGCGCCCTCGGCAGATCTGGCGTCAGCCAGGTGTCGGCATGGCTGCCAGCATGGCGGCGGTCGCGGGTGCGTGGCGCGGCATCCTCAATTCCTACCTGCCCGTTATCCTGACCGCGGCCGGCCACAGCATTCCCGTCGCCGGCGCGCTGATGACGGTCGCCAATCTCGCGTCCCTTTGCGGCAGTGCGTTCTCCCGCCGCATCCATGCCGCGGGTCCGCGCGTCGCGAATGCGATCGGCACGGCGGGGGCAGGCCTCGGACTTGTGCTTGCGTCGTTTTTCCCGAATCCGATCTGGGTAGTCGCTGTGGGGCTCACCATCTCGGGCCTCGGTGCCGGGATTCTGCAGACGGTCGGTCCGGCATTGGCTGTGGATTCCATCAGCGAAGAGGATCGTGGGCGTGCCATCGCATCCATCGGGACGTTCCGGTCAATATCGCTGTTCGTGTCCCCTCTGGCGACCGCAGGGCTCATCCTCATCGTTCCCAGCGCTGCTATCGCCGCGGGGATCGCCGGTATCATCATTTCTACGCCAACCCTGTCTACTCTGATCAGACGCAGAGGCCAGGCGAGGACGTCCCAGGAAGGCACCCATGACCACGACGAAGACTTTGCGAACTGACCGCCCCGTGAGAACGGTTTCCACCGATCTGTTCATCCCGATCGAGGCGCAGCGTTCCTCTCAGACGGTCGCAGACCGGATCCGGACCATGATCCAGGAGGGTGTGATCGCCGTTGGGGATCGCCTGCCATCCGAACGGGACCTGTGCGATCAGCTGGGCGTGAGCCGCGTCACGGTCCGTGAAGCGCTGCGAATCCTTGAGACGAACGGGCTGGTCACCGTCAAGGTCGGCGTGAGCGGCGGTGCGTTCGTCACAGTTCCAACGATCGACGTCGTGCGCGACAGCATCGGCGACCTTCTCGCACTCTCGGCTCTGACAGCGGCAGAGATCACGGAGGCGCGGACGCTTCTCGAACTGAGTGTGGTCCCGCTGGTGTGCGAGCGTGCAACGGAGTCAGACATTGCGGAGCTCTACGCCATCTGCGACCGCACCCTCGCGGAGCGCGAGCGAGGCGACTACAACGTTCGCACATCCCTGAGCTTCCACCTCCGCGTCGCCGCAGCCGCGCACAACCCCGCGGTCCTCATGCTGCTCACGTCGATTCAGCAGCCGATCCTCCGGTCACTGCAGGACGCGGGCCACCACGACACCAGCGGCGTCGAGGAACACCGCCGCTTCACCGATGCCATCGCCGCCCGCGACGTTGAGGCCGCAATCGCCATCATGCGCGACCACCTCGGACGAACGGCGGCCCGTGTGGTCCAGGGCTAAGGCACGCCCCAGCCCTTGACAAACAAAGCCAAATCAAGGATGCTCATTATCACAAATGGTCTAACCATTACGCGGTTGTAAACATTCCCGCGTGAAGATACGTCCCAGGAGTGATCAATGCGGATCGAAGCCAAGAGACATTTATGCCAGAGCTACGGCAACTGCGTAGCCGTCGACCCGGAGCACCTCGACCTCGACGACGAAGGGCTCGTCGTGGTCACTCGGGATTCCGTCGCGGACGGCGAGGTCGCAGCCGTCCAGGCGGGAATCCGCAGCTGCCCCGTGAACGCGCTCGTCCTCGTCGACGGAGAGTGACCGTGCCTACCCTCACCGCTGCCCCGCCGCGCATAGTCATTGTCGGCGGTTCCGTCGCTGGTGCACGCACCGCACAGGCGCTACGCTCGCAGGGCTTTTCCGGCGAACTTTTCGTCATCGAGCCCGAGGCCGGGGAGGCCTACGACCGGCCGCCACTGTCCAAGGAGTATCTGACCGGCGTCTGGTCCCGCGCGCAGCTCGACCTGATCCCCGGTGGCTGGGCGTCCGTGGACACCACGGTCATCCCGGCGCACGCCACAGCGCTGAATGTGCAGGAACGCCAGATCACGCTCTCCGACGGACAAGTGATCGGCTACGACGCACTGGTGATCGCAACGGGTCTCTCGCCTCGGCGTCTGGTCGCGGATGACGGTGAACCGATCGGCCACGTTATCGGCACGGCGTCCGACGCTGATGCCCTCCGCGACCAGCTCCGCCATGGGGCTCACGTCGTCGCGGTAGGCGGCGGGTTCATCGCCGCCGAAGCAGCGTCCGTGGCCCGCGAGCTCAGCCTTCCGGCCACGATCATCACCCGCCGCGGCACACTGCTCGAGGGCAGCCTCGGTGCCGTCGTCGGTGCGCACATCGCGGCCACCCACCGCGATCGCGGCGTCGACCTGCGGACGGATGCACGCATCACCTCAATCGCCCGTGACGGCAGCGGCGCCGTGATCACACTGGTCGGCGGGGAGCGGATCCACGCCGACGTTCTCGTCGCCGGCATCGGATCAGAGCCCAACACCTCCTGGCTCCGGGACTCGGGCATACGGGTCGACGCCGGCGTCATCACGGACGCCCGGTGCCGCGCCTTCGGCGCTGCCGGGGTCTACGCTCTGGGGGACGTCGCGCACTTCTACGACGTCCACTCCGCCAAGCTCCGCCGGGTCGGCCACTGGACGAACGCTGCCGACCAGGCGACCGTCGTCGCCCACAACCTCCTGCACCCGCAGGATCCGATCGGATACCGGGAGGCCCCCTACTTCTGGTCGGACCAGTTCGGCGAGAAGATCCAGGTCGCCGGACACCCGGATCAGGATGCCCACGTCGATCTCCTGACGCTGGACGGCCCCATCCCGCGTCGGATCGCGATCTACTCGCACGGCGATGACGACGGTTGCGGCGCGGTCGTCACCTTCGGCTGGCCCCGCGGCATGGTCGCCGTGCGCCGCTTGATGCCGCTCGAACCGACGACCGCCGAGATGCTTGGCGAGCTCGAGAAACTCGCAGCGGGCGCACGCCTTGTCGCCGCCGTCTGAAGCCGGTCCTTTTCTTCCCGTTCCGTACACGAAAGTGAGTTTTCACGATGACCACAAACATCTGTTCCAGTTCAGAAACTTGTCCGACGTCAGAAACGTGTCCCACGCCGGCATCTCAGACCGAGGACCCGCGCCGCGCCCGTGATCTGGTCGACTTGGAGTCCGGGCAGATCAGCCGGGAGGTCTTCTTCAACCAGGAGATCTTCGATCTCGAAATGCAGAATCTGTTCCCCCGTGCCTGGCTTTTCGTCGGCCATGCCTCGCAGATCCCGAACCCGGGCGACTACTTCTCGTCGTGGATGGGCAGCGACCCGGTCCTGCTCACACGCGACGTGGACGGTGGGATCTACGTGCTGCTGAACTCCTGCCGCCACCGCGGCATGCGCGTGTGCCGTTATGACGAGGGCAACACGATGCAGTTCACCTGCCCCTATCACGCATGGTCGTATTCGATGGACGGCAGCCTGGTTAACGTCCCTGGGGACCTCTTTGGCGTCCCGCATATGAAGGCCGCCTACAGCGGCAAGCTCGATAAGCAGAACTGGGGCCTTGTGCGCTGCCCTAAGGTCTACAACTACAAGGGCCTCGTCTTCGCCAACTGGGATGAAAACGCGGAGGACTTCCTTGACTACGCCGGCGACTTCCACTGGTGGCTGGACAACCTTGCCGATGCCTTCGATGGCACCCCCGGCGACACTGAGGTCTTCCACGGTGTACTCAAGTGGCGCATCAAGTCGAACTGGAAGTTCGTCTCTGAAAACTTTCTCGGCGACACCTACCACGGCGCATCGACGCACGCCTCGGTCGAGGCCATCGGCATCGGCCCTGGCGGCCGCGGCAAGCGCCGCCACGGCGAACGTCAGGACGAGGGCGGCCACTCGACGGGCCGTATGAAGACCTCGTTCCGCAACGGTCATGGCGCCAGCGACAACCTCGCCTATGAAATCGCCTATCCCCAGTTCGTTGAGCCGGAGATGAACGAGTACTTTGACCAGGCCTGGGCGACCCGCAAGGAGCGCCTGGACGCGGAGGGCCGCCTCCTCGGCGGTCGCGGGCCGGCGACGATGTTCCCGAACATGTCGTTCGCGGCCGGCTTCCCGCGGAGCATCCTCGTCGCGCATCCGATCAGCCCCACCGAGACCGAGGTGTGGCGCTGGTTCCTCAGCGATAAAAAGGCCCCCGAGCACGTGCGTGAGTGGCTGCGCCAGTACTACATGCGCTATGGCGGCCCTGCGGGCATGACCGAGCAGGACGACATGGAGAACTGGGACTACGCCACCCAGGCGTCCAAGGGCGTCGTTGCCCAGCGGTACCCGTACAACTACCAGCAGGGTCTCGGCACCGAGCAGCTCTCTGAGCTCGATCGTGCGGTGCATTCCAACCACGCGATCTCCGGCGAGGTGAACGCCCGGGCCTTCTACCGCCGCTGGTCGGAGTTCGTCGACAACCTCAGCTGGGACGAGCTCCTCGAGATCGCGAAGTCGGACGATCGGATTGACGCGATTATTCGCCGTCAAGAGGAAGACGCGGTTGCGGAAGCCGCCGCAGGGAAGGTAAGCCACTGATGTCGACGCCGGACTACTCGAAGGGACAGGACCGCTGGGCGCTGCTGCAGGAGGTCTCCGAGTTTCTGTTCATCGAAGCGGACCTCCTGGACGAGCGCCGCTATAACGAGTGGCTGGATCTGCTCGCAGACGACTACCAGTACAGCGTTCCGCTGCGTATGAACGTCGAATATGCCGAGGCGGACACCCGCGGCGAGACGAAGGCCGGGTCCGAGGTCTGCTGGTTCGATGAGCCGAAATCTACTGTCGAGCTGCGCGTGATGCAGCTCGCCACCGGCGTGCACTGGGCCGAGGAACCCGTCTCCCGGGTCTCGCACCTGGTGACGAACGTCCGCATCGAGGAAGTTACCTGGCCCGAGGTCAAGCTCTCGAGCCGATTCCTCGTTTACCGTAACCGCGTGGCCGACGAGACCGACTTCTTCGTCGGCCGTCGCAAGGACACCCTCCGCAAGACGGACGACGGGTGGAAGGTCGCTAACCGCTACCTGCTGCTGGACCAGACAGTGCTACTCGCGAAGAACCTTTCCGTCTTCCTCTGATGATGGGCGCCGTCCGAGACGACGGCTCCCTCCCTCGTTCCCGCCCTGCTGAAGGTGCTCTCCCCGGTACCTTCCGCAGGGCGGGAACCTTTTGCTGGGAGAAGACTGGAGTATGCCTGCTGCCGAAACGAAAACACAGCCCAGCTATCCGGTCTCCTCGGTCGGCAATACCCTCCGTCTCCTCCTGATGTTCAAAGAGCGGCAGCGCCTCCGCTTATTCGACGCCGCGCACGAGCTCGGCGTCTCGGCATCCACCGCCTATGGGCTCCTCGCGATGCTGCAGTCCTACGGCTTCATCGCCAGGAGCCTGGGGTTCGGACCGTACGTCCTGGGCTCGGCGCTTCTGGACTTGGGCCTGTCTGCCGTGCGGAATATGGATGTTCGCTCGCTGGCACGTCCCATCCTCGCGGACCTGGCCCTAAGACTGGACGAGTCCGTCCACCTCGTCTTCCTCGAAGGCGACAACGTCCGCTACGTGTACAGCGTCGAGGGACCGTGAGCAACTGCGAATAGCGGATCGCACAGGTCAGGTGTTCCCTGCGCATACCAGTGCCATGGGGGCGCGATGCTTGCAGACTCCCACCCGACCACCTCGCGGGGACGCTTGCGCGGGCTCGCTGCCTAGGACGTCGACGTCGCCGCCCTCGAATGCGCAGCTTCCTCAGATCCGCCAGCTGGGCTACGCGCTCAACGCTCGTCCGGATGACGTCACGTCCTTGGCGATGACCGTCGAGGATCCGCGTGGCGCAACGATCACCGCGATCAGTGCCGCCGGCCCATCGACCCGTATGGCTCAGCAGGGGCAGAAGCAGATCGCCCGCCGGCTTCACGCTGCGGCCGCGCAGTACGCGCTGCTCCCAAATGAATGTCGATGCCCGCCCGGCAGGAGTGCCGGCCGGGCATCGACCGTGTTCACGTAGTGCTCAGCGCACAGCGAGTCCGGCGTGTCCAAGCCGCGCTCGGTGGTAGTTCCAGACGAAACCGTCGTTGAACGTTGAGCCGAGGTCGGGCATCACCGCCATATCAGCCTCCGGGACCTCATAGCTCACTGTTCCCATCGAGCTCGCGTTCACAAGCATCCGCGCCAGGATCTCCACATTCAGCGCGCGTACGACCGCCTGCTCGACCGTCGCGCCCACCGTCACGATCCCGTGTCCGCGCAGAACCAGCGCCGGTGCCGTGCCGAGGGCGGATGCGACTTCCCGTCCAAGCTCGGCCGTGTTGATCAGAAGGCTGCGCGGGTAGGTCGGGATCCCCTCAGCGGCCATGCGCATTGCCGGGATGTTGTACGCGCCGACAACGGGTAGCAGGGCGACACCGGCGAGGTCGGCCGCGATGACCGCAGGAGCGTGCGCGTGCACAACCGCCTGCGCGTCAGGGCGCGCCGCCAGCACCTCAGCATGGATCGGAAGTTCATTCGGCGCCTGGAATCCCCCCTCAAGCGCGCGCTCGGGGACGACTTCGTGGATGTCCCCCGGCTGGGTGAACAGCAGCCCGCTCTCCTGTGGCCCGCGACAGCGGATCGCGATGCCGGCGTCGGTGCGCAGGCTTACGTGGCCGAGGACATCCTCCGCTAACCCGGCATGGGCGATAATTCGGCAGGCCTCGGCGAGTAGCTCTCGTGCCGATGCGTCGAATGCCATCAGCTCTCCCGCACGGTCGTACGCAACTGCGTCAGAAGCTCCGTGCTCTCGGGGTAGGGACGCTTCGCGTAGTCTCCTTCCGCGGCGGCGCCGAAGAATTCCGCGGCGGCCGACAGCGTTGCGCTTGTAACACCGAGCGAGTCGGCGAGAGCGGTGGCCAGCTTCATGTCCTTGGCGATCGTCGTTGCGGGCGCATGCTTTGCCACCGCTCGTTTATTTCCGCTGTAGTACTCCACGACGCCCTTGAACCCGCCGACGACACCGCTTGACCGCTCGAGCGCATCGATCACCTTCGCGACGTCAAGACCAGCCTGCTGGGCGATGACGAGGGCCTCCGCCACAGCGAGGTGGGTCGCGTACTTCACGTGCTGGTGCACGAGTTTCGTGGCGAAACCATCCCCCAGGGCGCCCGCGTAGAGCAGCGTCCCGGCGACGTCCTGCACGATTGACTCCGCGCCGCCGAGTACCCCCGCCTCGCCGCCGATCATGACGGTGAGGTTCGGGGCCGTGCCGGACACCGGCGCATCGACGTAGCGGGCACCGTTGCCAAGCGCCGCGACACGCTGCGCGACGTCCTGTGCGAGTTCCGGGTCTCCCGTCGTCATATCCACGATCAGGGCACCCGCACGAAGCCCGGCAAGCACTCCGGCTTCCTCGTCATAGAGCACCTCACGCACTGCCGTGGGATTCGGCAGGGCAAGGAAAATTACATGGCTCTGTTCTGCGAGTTGGCGGGGACTCACCGACGGAGCGGCCCCGATCATCGCCGTTGTCGCGACGCGATCCGTGTGCCGGTCCCATACCGCGACCGAATGGTCGGCCGCGATGAGACTCGCGGCGAGGGCCTTGCCCATCCCTCCGAGTCCGACGACTCCCACGTGATTTGGATCCATAACTTTCACCTTTCATGCACCATTGCCTGGAATGCACCGCTGCCGCAACCGGATTCAGGCATCCTCGTCCCGGGCGGCATCATCTGCTTCTCGCGGAGCGATATCGCCTCCCAAACATATTGGTTAGTCCATTGACATGGCAAGACCAATGGCCATAAGCTCCTGAAGATAAGTTTTCCGGACCGCGAAAACCCCTTGCCCTGCTTTGAGTACGGGCGTTACAGGGATCGACCTGGCAAGGACGCCAGAAAGGAGCGCCAATGCTTGACGCAATCTGGAGCGCGCTCGGCGAGGCCCTCAGCCCGATGTCGCTAATCATGCTGCTTATCGGCGTTGTGATCGGCTTTCTCGTCGGCATCCTCCCGGGCATCGGCGGTGCGGTCACGCTCGCCCTGCTCATCCCCGTGACCTTCGGCATGGATCCGGTGCCGGCCTTCTCGCTTCTGCTGGGCATGTATGTCGTCTCCGCGATCGCCGGCGACTTCACCTCAATCCTGTTCGGGATCCCCGGTGAGCCAACGGCAGCAGCCATGGTGCTCGACGGCTATCCGCTTAATAAGAAGGGGCAGGCCGGGCGCGCGCTTGGCGCCTCCCTGTCAAGCTCGGCGATAGGGTCGATCTTCGGTGCGGTCCTGCTCATGGCGCTGATCCCGGTGATGCGGCCGCTCATCTTGAGCATCAGCGCGCCCGAACTGTTCGCCGCGGCCGTGCTCGGCCTGACGTTCATCGCGTCGCTCTCCGGCGGTATCATCCACAAGGGCCTGGTCATGGCCACGATCGGCGTGCTCCTCTCGCTCGTCGGGCTCGATCCGAACCTCGGCATCGAGCGGTACACCTTCGGAAGCCTGCACCTCTGGGAGGGCATCGGCATTGTCCCCGTCGTCGTCGGTCTCCTCGGCGGTGCCGAAGTGCTGCAGTCCATGCTCGACAAAGACGGTGACACCAAGACGGCCGTGCCGCCACACCTTGGCGGCATCCTCGTCGGCGTCAAGGATTCCTTTCGCCACTGGTCGTTGATGCTGCGCACCAGTGCCATCGGTGCCGTCCTGGGAATGATGCCCGGTCTCGGAGGATCGGTGTCCCAGTTCATCGCCTACGGCCACGCCAAGCAAACCTCGAAGCATCCCGAGGAGTTCGGCAACGGTTCGATCGAGGGCGTGATCGCCGCAGGTGCGACCACGACAGCGAAGGACGGGGGCCACCTCGTACCGACGATCGCCTTCGGCGTGCCGTCGGGCGCGAGCATGGCGGTGCTACTCGGCGCGTTCCTGATCCTCGGCCTGAATCCTGGCCCCGAGATGCTGGGCGAGCACCTCAACGTGACGCTCTCGCTCGTGTGGATCATCGTGCTGAGCACGATCGCGGCTGTCATCCTCGGCTACCTGCTGATCCGTCCCCTTGCCAAGCTCACCTCGGTGACCGGAAGGCTGCTCGTACCGTTTCTCATCACGATGCTCACCATCGGCGCATTCTCGAACACCAGCTCGCTCGACGACGTCTGGATCATGCTCGTCTTCCTCGCCATCGGCGTGATGTGCAGCCGCTTCAAGTGGCCCCGCATCCCGCTGCTGCTTGGTCTGGTGCTCGGCGAGATCCTCGAGCGGTACTTCACCGTCAGCTACGCGCTGTTCCAGTTCAACTGGCTCAGCCGGCCCGGCGTGATCGTCATCGAGGTCATCATCGCCGGCATGATCATGTTCACCGCGGTCCGCACCGCTCGCAAAAAGCGCGCCGATAAGCGCGAGCTCCTGGCCACCGGAGGTCTCGTATGAGCACCGAAATGATCCACTCCATCGAAGGCGACGGCGAGGGCGGCTCGCGGGGGCGCCACGTGCACAAGCCCGATCTGATCATCACATCCGTGCTGCTCGTCGTGTTCGTCGTGGCGTTCCTGATGGCCACGGGCTGGAGGGACCTCGCCGCCTACTTCCCTCTCGGCGTCAGCGGCGTGGGTGTGATTGCCAGCGCCTCCTTACTCGTACGGGTGCTGTTCTTCCCGCCCAAGCCGGCCGCCCCGAAGACCAACGTGCCCGAGGCCGCCAAGTCGGTGGCCGAGCAGGAGTACGAGTTCTTCAAGAACCTCTCGACGCGGGACTGGATCACCTCGCTCGGCTGGCTCGGCGGCTTCTTTGTCGCACTGTCGGTCTTCGGTATCTACCTCGCCATGGTCGCCTTCACCGTAGGTTACCTGCGCTTCCAAACCGCCAAGTCGTGGTGGTTCGCCGCCATCTACGCGGCCCTGCTCGGCGGCGTCATCTACGTGGTCTTCGCGATCGCCCTCAAACTGCCGCTGCCGGGCGGGCTGCTCGGCCTCGCCTGAGCGCCCGTTTCCCTGCTCTCCCTTCCCGCGTCACCGCCCGGCCGCCTATGGTCCGGGCGCACCAAAATCGAAAGGACCCGTCCCAATGCGTAAGCTCGCACTCGGCCTCGCCGCCCTCGCCCTCGCCGGCGGCGCACTCACAGGCTGCTCGTCGGCAGGTGCCACCGGCGCGTCAACCTCCCCGGAGGACGCAGCGGCCAAACTGAAAAACCAGACGATCACGCTGGTCGTCCCGTTCGACCCGGGCGGGGGCTACGACGCCTACGCCCGCATGTTGGCCCCGAAGCTTGCCGACGAGCTCGGCGCTACAGTAATTGTCGAGAACAAGCCCGGCGCGGGCGGCATCCTCGCCACGAACGAGTCCGTGCACGCCAAGCCGGACGGGAAAACCCTCGTGCTGCTCAACGGCCCCGGCCACCTCGGTGCTGCGATCGCGAAGACCAACGGCGTCCGGTACGACGCGAAGACAATGAGTTACATCGGCCAAATCAGCTCCGAACCCGACGTGCTCGCCACCAGCAAGTCCTCCAGCATCGCGTCAGTGGACGACATCGCTGGCAAACGCTTCGCGGCCACCGGCCCCGGCTCAAACGAGTACATCGACGCCGTAGTTCTGAACCAGCTCCTTGGCATGGACAACCAGGTCGTGACCGGTTTCAAGTCCAGCAACGAGGCCAGCCTCAACGTTATCCAGGGCAACGTCGAGCTGCATTCGCGCTCGTTCGGCAGCCAGCAGCCAGGTATCAACGCCGGCGATCTTAAACCGATCCTCGTCATCGGCGAGAACACCGGTGAGAAGGAGATCAAGGACGTCGACAACCTCCTCGACGTGGTGAAGGGCGACCAGAAGGAACTCGCAACGCTGCACACGAAGCTCATCTCCAGCGGCCGCCTCCTCGCGGCCCCCCCAGGAATGGACCCGGGCACGCTGCAGACAATCCGCGACGCCTTCGAGAAGGTCATGACCGACAAGGCCTTCATCAAGGCTGCCGCCGACACCAAGCGGCCGGTCCACTATACGAGCGGCGACGACGTGCAGAAGCTCGTCAACGACGTGATGGGCTCACCACAGGAGTACGTCGACCTCATCACGAAGGCCTACACGGGCTGATCACCGACGTTCAACAGGGGGTGTCCCAGAAACCCTCCTGGGACACACCCCGTCTTTGCCTCAGGACCGAGGTAAGGCCGACCCGGATGCCGGCGAGATGACCTTTGCCCGGAAGAGCGTGCGCGCCATGCGCGCGAAACGATCGATAACGAGCGGCAAGGGCAAGCCCGATTGGCTACGGACGTTCTCCGCCGGCACCGGATCCGTCCCCACGCAATCACCCGCATCCATTGCATAATCAACGATGCCCTGCGCGAGGATGACGCCGTCCTGCTTGACGACCGCGCAAGCGCCGACCACGCCCATCGGTGTCCAAATCGTTCCGCCTGCCTGCAGGCTCACCTGCATTCCCAGCTGGCGCAACGAGGCGAGCACCCATTCAGACGCGGCTTCGAGCGGGTCCTCCGTTCCGCTGATCCCGAGCGTTTCCCTGGTGGCGATCGTCGACCACAGGATGGCCGCAGGTCCGGCAGCAAGCCACTGCCCACCGGGCGTGGGGCGCGCAACAACGGGCACGTCCTCCCGCGGCGCTGTGCGAGACGCTTCCTCCGCGACCAGCACGACGGTCCGGTCCGGCTGCCAGAGACGCATCACCGCCCCCCGTCGTCCCGCAGAGACGTCCGAAACGAGGCCGAGGTCACGGGCGACGCCATCGAGGGGAGCTCGCGGCTCCGGCTCCACATGAAGCTCCCAGCACGGACGCATGCTTCCATCATAGGGGCCTGGTTCGGGACGAACGGGCGGCGGAAGTCAGTGACAATCTCAATGACCGGTCGACACACCACCGGATCCTCGGCTCTCCCGATCCAGGGTCTCGTCATGTCCGCGTCATGTCCAAGTTTTCCGACCCGTTCGCTGGGGAAGGGGCCAACCAAGGCGTGTGAAGCGTCCCCGATCGTTGGCGAGCCGGTCTTCTAGGACGACCGCGGTCCATTCCGATACCTGGACGAGAGACTATCGGGCCTGGACGGTGAGCCCTGCGGGCTTTCGAACCACAACCGTTTGCTGGACCCTGACCATTCCTCTACAGACACATCACCGCCTTTGATTGTCGGCGCTCGAACACCCACCGTCCCCGTTGTTGCAACGGCAGAGCGGGCATCGAAGCCATTAGAACGACATCAGGGTGGTCAAGAACAAAGGCCTACCACTGCCTCTGCTGTACAGAACTTTTATCTGGACAGCAGTAAAGTGATGTGTTTCACTTGTACAACCACGGATCTGACACGAAGATGAGGGAGAGCCGAATGAGTTTTGAACCAATGGGACGCCGCGGATTTATCAAGATCACAGCGGCAGCGGGCGGGACGTTATTTCTGGGAGGCCTCACGGCGTGCGGCCAGGACAGCGGCGGCAGCGGCGGGGGTAAGAAGGGATATTCCGGCGACGTTGCTATTACTGGTCTGGCCAGTCTTATTCATTCCGCCCCCTTCTTTATCGCCCAGACGGAAGGCTACTACGAGGAAGAGGGGCTGACCCTTGAGCATATTCAGTTCCCAGGGGGGCTTGACACTGTTCGAGGAATCGAATCCGGCATAGGTTTCGGTACGTCGTCCACTATTCCCGTCTTTATCGCGGCCGAGAAGGGCATGGACGTAAAAATCTTCGGCAATGTTTATACGGCGGCTTCTGTCGACTTCATTGCGCTGCCCGACTCTCCCGTCACCTCCATTGAGGATGTCAGGGGCAAGAAAGTGGCAGTCAGCACGCCAGGATCAAACTCCTCGTATTTCGCAGACCGCACGCTGCGGGCCGCTGGCTTAGTCCCAGGCAAGGACGTTGAACTTATCAGCGTCGGCTCAGCGAGCGATTCGTGGACCGCCGTCTCCCAGAAAGTTGTTGACGTAGCGTGGACGGCTTCGCCGCTTTCCGAGAAAATCGCCTCCGAAAGCGGAGCGAAGGTGATCTGGCGTTCCCGCGACTACGTAACGGACTGGTCGGACACCTGCCTCGTCGCGACAGGATCCTTCATCGACGAAAATACCGAGGCGTTGAAGGGCTGGGGCCGTGCGCTCAAGAAGGCGATGGACCTGATTACCAACGACCTCGAAAAGGCCGCCGACGCCTACGGGAAGGCAATCAAATACGAGCCCAAGGTGGCTCTTGAGGCGCTGAAGAACTCGCAGAACTTCTACAGCCTGGACTTCACCGATGCCCAGCTGGCCGCCGTCGTCGCCGCCGGTAAAGAACAAGGCCAGATCACCAAAGAACCGGACATGAACGCCATCGTTATGAGGAACTTCCTTTCATGAGCCAGATATCCCCGATCGATTCAGTAGGACACGACAGTGACGTCGTTTTCGACAATATCGGAATGACTTTCGGCACCGCGACAGGAGTCACCCACGCAGTCGCTAACGTTTCGGGCGCCATACCGGAAGGCAAATTCGTTTCCGTTATCGGTCCCAGCGGCTGCGGAAAAAGCACCTTGCTTGACATGGTCGGCGGCCTGCTGAAGCCCACGCAGGGTTCGGTCAGCATAAACGGTGAAAGCGTGACCGGCCCCCGGCGGGACACTGCCATGGTGTTCCAAGAAGACTCCACCCTGCACTGGCGCACGGTCCTGGACAATGTCGCTTTCGGCCTCGAGGTCAAAGGCGTCCCGAAAGCGGAGCGCCATGAGCGCGCCCGCCGCATGATCGAACTTGTCGGGCTCACCGGTTTCGAGGACCACCGCCCCGGCCAGCTTTCCGGAGGAATGAAGCAACGTGTTGCGATCGCACGGGCCTTGGCCATGGAGCCGCGCGTCCTGCTCATGGATGAGCCTTTTGGCGCCTTGGACCAGCAGACCCGGCAGTTCATCGGCCGGGAACTGCTCCGTATCTGGGAAAAGACACGCAATAGAGTCCTGTTCATCACCCACGATATCCAGGAAGCCGTGTACCTTTCCGACGAGGTTTGGGTCATGTCAGCCAGGCCCTCCGTTGTCAAAGAGGTGGTAACCATCGATCTGCCACGGCCCCGGCCGGAGGGAACCCACGCGCTGCCAAGGTTCCGTGAGTTGGAAGACCACCTCTGGGCGCTGGTAAAGGTTGAGGCGGAGAAAACGTTGGGACCAGGGGCGCGGCTGGCGTGAGCGTTCTGGAGAAGACCCCGGCCGTGCCGGCCAAGCAAAAGGCCGCTATGGTACCGCGTTCATCGCTGGTCCGTTGGGCAATCATTGTGACGCTTGTCGTTGTCCTTGAGCTCACTACCAGAACCGGCATGATCAGCCGGTCCCTCATGGTGCCACCATCGGAGATTCTGACCCGGCTGGCCTCGATCGTCCCGACGGAACAGTTTGGCCAGGACGCAGCCCGAACCCTTACTACCATTCTGGTGGCGTTCACCATCGGACTTGTGCTGGGAGTCCCGCTCGGGGTTTTCTTGTGGCGGGTACCGGCTGCAGGGCGCATCCTTGAGCCCTTCATCGTCACCGGCTATGCAATGCCCACTTTGTTGTTTTATCCGGTTCTTTTGGCCGTGATGGGACTCAACGCGGGACCGATCATCGTTATAGCCGCATCGATGTCCCTGATTCCAATTGCGCTGACCACGATGGTTGCCCTGAACGCCATCAAGCCTATTCTTCACAAGCTCGCCAATTCGGTCAGCGCCTCCCCGCGGCAGTACTACTTAAAAGTTCTCTTTCCGGCGGCGACGCCGCTTATTTTCCCGGGCGTGAAGCTCGGATTTATCTACGCCGTCATCGGCACCGTTGCCATGGAGTTCATCCTCGCGTCCCAAGGAGTCGGCTTCCGCGCCGGCTTCTACTACCGGGAACTGAACACAGCAGACATGTGGGCCTATATCGCTGTTGTCATCGTCCTCAGCGTACTGGTCAACAGCGTGCTTACCTGGCTGGAGAAACGCATCAGAAGGGACATGCTGTGAGTACCGATGTAACGATTCCTTCGTTGCCGACAGTCACCACTCAACAGAGTGCGAACAGATCCAGGGTCATCCGGGACAACGTGTGGCGTGCTGCCGTGTTGGTGGCCTTGGTGCTCCTGTGGGCACTGCTGTCTTCCATAAGTGACCTCGTCGCTTCGCCCACTGACTCGCTCAACGCGCTGGCGAAGCGCTTCGCCGATGGCTCCATTTACCGGCACCTCAACGCGACCTTGCAGGCGGTGGCTATCGGTTTCCTCATCGCTGCTGCCATAGGCTTTCCACTGGGCTATGCCATTGGCCGGAGCAAGTTTCTCGGTGCCGTCTTCGATCCCATCGTCGCAGGCGCCTTCGCCATCCCGCGCGTAATCTTTTTTCCCATCCTTCTCCAGATTTTCGGAGTGGGTGTGGGAGCGCAATCGGCGATGGCCGCGCTGGCAGCGGTATTCCCCATCATGGTCTCAACAACCGCAGGCGTCCGCGCCATCAACCCGCTCCTGCCCAAGCTGGCACGCTCGCTGAGCCTATCCCCGCTGCAGACGGTGACCAAGATATACATTCCGGCCATGGCACCCTCGCTCATGGTTGGCATCCGTATCGGTTTCAGCATCGCGTTCATCAACGTGATCATCGCCGAATTCTTCGCTGCGCGTGCCGGTCTCGGGCTTTTGGCGCTGCGGGCCTACGGCATGCTGGACCTGCCAACCATGTACGGCATCATCGTGCTCCTCGCTGCGATCGCACTGGCCGGGAACCTCGCCCTGTGGGCAGTCGAACGGCGGCTGGGCAACAAGGTCTAGCCCCAGGGGGCCTGCACGCCCGCTTGCCTACGTGTCTGAGTACTGAAACGCTCTAAGAAAGGGGAAAGCATGTCTGCGACTGCTGCCCGAGAGGAATACCAGAGGTTAAGGTCCCAATTCAAGGAAAAGGGACTGGGCGGAAGGATCGGTTTCGGGAGCCGCCCGGCGCTTCTGGTGGTTGACATGATCCGCGGATTCACGGATTCAAGATCGCCCTTGGCCGGAGACCTTGACGAACAGCTAAAGGCAGCCCAGGAACTTCTTGGAAGAGCTCGGGGCGCTGGCGTTCCGATCATCTTTTCAACTGTCGCGTACGACACCGACCTGCAGGAGGCCGGTAAATGGATCCGGAAAATCCCGTCCAACAGCTGGTTGGTTGAGGGAAGCGAATGGGTGGAACTCGACGACAGGCTCGAGCGCCAAAACAATGAAATGCTGCTCGTGAAAAAGTATGCATCCTGCTTTTTCGGCACCGATCTCGCGGCCCGTCTGGTGTCCAAAGGCATCGATACGCTGATCCTCATCGGCTGCACCACCAGCGGATGCATCCGGGCTACCGCCGTGGATTCATGTTCCTACGGATTCCACACCATCGTTGTTGAGGAGGGCGTCGGAGACCGGGCCGAACTGCCGCACCTCGCCAGCCTTTTCGACATTGACAACAAATACGGCGATGTTGTCGGTCTGGAAGAAGCAAACACCTATCTCGAACATGTCCGCGGGTAAGCCCGGCACGGCGCAGAAATCGCCGTGCCGGCTCTCTAACCGGACTCCGACCCAAGGGCGGCGTGCCATCATCCTGCAAAGGCCAGACCGTGGGCCTGTCCGGCGCTGACAGAATCCTGAGCATTGCCGCGACGGTATTGTTCTCGTTCGCCCTTGGAACCCTGGCAGTGGTGGTGCCGATATTGGCCATTGCCGTGGGGTACAGCACGGTCGAAGTCGGAATGATGGTTGCACTTGCAGCAGTCTCGCAGTTAGTGACCCGGATCTTCCTGGGAGCACTGATGCGCAGGGTCCCAGACAAAGCCCTCCTCGTGGGAGCAGCGCTCATGATTGCCGTCTCGTGCGCTCTGATCGCAGTCTCAGATGCATTGGCAATTTTCGTAGTATCCCAGCTGGTCCAGGGCTCGGCTCGAGCCTTGTTCTGGACCAGCAGCCAGACGCACGCCGTCCGCATGTCGACCTCGTCTGTCAAGGGACTGACTGACGTGAATCTCGCCGCAGGGGTCGGAGCACTGCTGGGACCTGCACTTGCCGGTTATCTCTGGGAACTTTCGACACCGCTGCCGCTGATCGTGGCGGCAGCGGCAGGATCGGCGGCCGTCATCCCTGCTGCCCTTCTGACTAGGCTTCCTGTGTTCGCTCCGGAGCATGCCACAGGCGGAATAATGGCGCGAGGCCTCTGGCGGCGCCCTGGCGTCGATGCCGCCTGCTGGATGAACGCTGGAGCGGGCGCCTGGAAGAGCCTCTTGGACTCCTACGTTCCCATCGTGCTCTCCCTTGCCGGCCAACCCGTCGCCGTCATCGGAATCCTGGTAGCCATACCCAACGCTGCCGTCCTGGCCGGAAGTGCATCTGCGAGCTGGCTGCGCAGGCGGGGAAACAGGACGTCCCTTCTCACGGGCCTCCTGGCCACGGGGACGGGCTTGGCCGCGGCGGGGCCACTGGCCGGCGCCGCAGTTGCCGCCGCCGCCGCCCTCGCTGTTTCCGGCGTTGGTGCCGGGATCCTCCAGACTGTCGGACCGGCCATAGCTGCAGATGAAGTGCACCCGGAAGAACGCGGGGATGCTCTCTCCCTGACTGGCACGGTACGGGCTTCAGCGCTCTTCCTAACACCGTTTGTGATGGCACTGCTGGTCAGCGTGGTCCCTGTTGCCGCAGCGCTGGTCACGGCCGGCGTCCTCATGACCCTTCCAGCAGCTGGAAGTATCCGCAGAAAAGACCTTCCAGCGCAGATCGCGCCAACAGAATCAGGTCCAGGCAGGCCGCTCCAACAAACTCAGCTTGAAGCTCCCGAGAAAAAGGTGCCCGATGACAACTGAAACGACTGACACCACTGCTTCGGACATTCCCCGGCTGAAATTGCCGCACGGACACACCATTCCCCGGCTTGGCCTCGGAACCTGGCCGATGCTGGAAGACGAGTGCGAAACTGCGGTGCGTTTCGCACTGCAGAGCGGTTACCGCCTGGTCGACACCGCGTTCCAGTACAGAAACGAAGAAGCAGTCGGCCGGGGCATCCGCACCGCCGGCGTCCCCCGATCCGAATTATTTATTTCCAGCAAGTTCAACAAAGAGTCCCACAGCATCGATGGAGTGCAGCGCGCCTACGACGAGAGCCTGCGCAAACTCGGCCTTGACCATCTGGACATGTTCATGTGTCACTGGCCGGTTCCGGCCTTGGGCAAGTACGTGGACGCCTGGAAGGGCCTTGTGAAGTTGCTGGAGGAGGGCCGTGTAAAAGCCATTGGAGTTTCAAATTTCAAACCAGCCCACCTGAAGGACATTATCGATGCAACGGGAGTAGTTCCGGACGTAAACCAGATCCAACTGAGCCCCGACCTTGCCCGGACTGAGCCGCGCGCTGTCCACAGGTTATTGGGAATAGTCACCGAAGCCTGGAGTCCTATCGGTCGGTCCTCCGGTCTGCGGGCGAATCCGCTGATCATCGAGATCGCTCAGCGCCTGGACAAATCTCCAGCCCAAGTCCTGCTGCGGTGGCATGTCCAACAGGACATCGTCCCCATCCCGCAAGCATCCGACCCTCTGTGGCTCAAAGAAAACTTATCCGTTTTCGACTTCTCGCTCACCGCGGGAGAGATGGCCTCGATTCGGAAGTTGGACAGGGGCGAAGAGGCCGCCCGTGATTCTGACTCACCCGAAAATGGCCATTGACTCGGCCTATGCTCCTCTCTCTGAAGTGAGTTTCTCAGGGGCGCTTTCGCTCCGCCGTGGGGGCCGAAAATGTACTGCTGTGGGGAACCTTTGCGGTGTCGGGGCTGCCGGAGCAGACTGAAGAGTGTGTTCCGGTCGACCCCGGTCTCTCTTTAGTGCCGGTGAGCCTGTAAGTGAGTTTGGTGGTGGAGGGCGCAGCTTTTGTCCGCGGGACCGTGGAATGTTGCCGTTGAGCACGAATGTCAGATTTGTTGTTTATCCGCCTTCCCCGGGACACAGACGCCATCTGTTGGACTGTTCGAGGAAGGGTGAGCTCTCATGGAGGTCATTCACCCGCGCTGCGCGGGTGTCGATATTTCAAAGAAGGACGCGAAGGTCTGTGTCCGCATCCAGGGCCGCGGCGGCCGGTCCACCACATCCACCATCACGACCTGGGGTTCGATGACGGGGCAGATCCTGGGGCTAAAGGAACACCTCCTGGACGAGCACGTGGATCTGGTGGTCATGGAGGCCACCGGTGATTACTGGCGCCCCTTCTACTACCTGCTTGAAGACGACGGACTGAACATCATCCTGGTCAATGCCCATGACGCCAGGAACGTCCCGGGCCGCAAAACCGACGTTTCCGACGCTGCCTGGCTTGCCGACCTGGGCGCCCACGGGCTGGTCCGGGCCTCCTTCGTGCCCCCGCCTCCGATCCGTGAACTGCGGGACCTGACCCGGGCCCGGACCATCATCACTCAGGAACGGACCCGGGAAATCCAGCGCCTGGAGAAACTCCTCGAGGACGCCTGCATCAAACTATCCTCGGTAGCTTCGAACATCACCGGGGTCTCCGGACGACTGATCCTCCAAGCACTCATCGACGGGCAGACCGACCCCGCGGCCCTGGCAGAGATGGCCCAACGCCGGCTGCGGTCCAAAATCCCTGAACTCACCCAAGCCCTCAACGGCCGGTTCACCGAACACCACCGCTACATGACCGGACTCTATCTGCACCGGATTGATGCCCACACCGCCGATATCAACGACCTCAGCGCCAGGATCGAGGCGGCGATGGAGCCCTTTCGTTTCGCCCGGGAGCTCCTCGTGAGCATCCCGGGGTTCAGCACCACCATCGCGGAAATCTTCATCGCCGAAACCGGCGCCGACATGAGCGCATTCGCCACCGCAGGGCAGCTGGCATCCTGGGCCGGTACTTCCCCGGGATCCAACGAATCCGCCGGACGGGTCAAATCCACCAAAACACGGCCCGGCAACCGGTACCTCAAAGGTGCCCTGGGCATCGCTGCTCTGTCCTGCGCGAAATCGAAGAACACCTACCTCGGTGCCAGATACCGGCGCATTGCCTCCCGGCGCGGACCCGCCAAAGCCCTCGTCGCCGTCGAACACTCCATCCTCACCGCAGCGTGGCACATGCTCACCACCGGCGAACTCTACAACGACCCCGGCGCCGACTACTTCACCCGGCAGACACCCGTTAAAACCATGGCCCGGGCCGTCAGACAACTAGAATCCCTCGGCTATCAAGTCATTCTCGAACCCCTGCAACAGACCGGATAACACCGCTCACCCCACGCACCCCACCGCACTCACCTAATTTTCATGTCAGAGGGGTTGACGAACGTCACATTTTCAGTCATTCTCTTGAATACAGAAATATTCTCTGCAAAACAGAGAAACCAGCATGCGGGCCCAACGAAGGAGACCTTTCATGACAGATCAGACCAGCGTCATCCAGGACGTGCAACGAGGCATGATTCCTGCACACATCTACAACGACAAGGAGATCTTCGAACTCGAAAAGGAGCGCCTCTTCGGACGGAGCTGGCTCTTCGTCGCCCATGAGTCGGAGGTGCCAGAAGCCGGCGACTACGTGGTGCGCCGCGTGCTGGAAGACTCATTCATCATTTCCCGCGACGAGCAGGGCGAAATCCGCGCCCTCTTCAATATGTGCCTGCACCGCGGAATGCAGGTCTGCCGGGCCGAAATGGGAAACGCCTCGCATTTCCGTTGCCCCTACCACGGCTGGTCCTACCGCAATGACGGACGCATTGTGGGCCTGCCGTTCCATAAGGAGGCCTACGGCGGCGAAGAGGGCTTCAAGAAAAAAGGGCAGACCCTGCTTCCCGCCCCGTCCCTGGGCGTATATAACGGGCTGATTTTCATTAGCCTTGACCCCGACGCGGAACCCCTCGAGGACTTCCTGGGCGACTTCAAGTTCTACATGGACTACTACACCAAGCAAAGTGCTGACGGCATTGAACTCCGCGGCCCTCAGCGGTGGCGGGTCAAGGCGAACTGGAAGATCGGTGCCGAAAACTTCGCCGGCGACATGTACCACACGCCCCAAACGCACACGTCGGTGGTTGAAATTGGCCTCTTCCGCGAGCCAAAGGCGGAGAAGCGCAAGGATGGCACAACGTACTGGGCCGGTAACGGCGGCGGAACCACCTACAAGCTTCCCGAAGGCACCCTGGAAGACCGGCTGCGCTACGTCGGTTACCCGGACGACATGATCGCGCGGATGAAGGAACAATGGAGCCAGGAGCAGCTCGATGTCGTGGGCAAGGACGGGTTCATGGTCTCGGCCGCCTCGGTCTTCCCAAACATGAGCTTCGTCCATAACTGGCCCCGTGTAGAAGAAGACTCCGACGAAGTTCTCCCATTTATCTCCATCCGCCAATGGCAGCCCATCAGCGAAGACGAGACCGAGATCGTTTCCTGGTTCGCCGTGGACAAGAACGCGTCCGAGGAATTCAAGGCGCTTTCGTACAAGGCCTATCTCATGTGCTTCGGCAGCGGCGGCATGTTCGAACAGGATGACGTTGAAAACTGGGTCTCGCTGACGAGCACGGCGGGTGGCCCGATGGCCCGCCGCCTGCTGCTCAACAGCCGTATGGGCATGCTGGAAAACGGGCAGAACGTTGTAGAACCGCTGACCTCCGATGAGTATTCAGGGCCAGGTTCCACCCGGATCGGCTACAGCGAATACAACCAGCGTGAACTGCTGCGGCGGTGGGCCGACCACTTGGGACGGCCGATGGAGAAGGCGGCTCAGCTGCACGTCGGCACCGACCCGATTCAGGCACCCCCGGCCGGCGGGGCGGGCCCTTCACTGGCCCCCGCCGGAAGCACCGTTGTCCCAACTGCGCAGATCATTTCAGAGGAGGCCTAGCCATGAGTGTTGAAGCCGACCGCAACGGCAAGACCCTTTCCGAACAGTCCGTTCTGGGCGGGCATGCCCCGCGCACCCAGAGAACAGGAGAATCCCTCCCGTTCGACGACGCGCTCCACCTTCAGGCGCACCGCTGGCTGGTTGATGAAGCCTATCTCCTGGACGCCCAGGACTACGACGCCTGGATGTCACGAATCGCTGAAGACGTGCACTATCTCATGCCGGTCCGGGTAACGACCGCCCTCGGCGCCGGATACACCACGTCCCCCGGCATGGCCCATCTCGACGAAAACAGGTACTCGCTCAGCCGGCGGGTAGCGCGTTTCGCCACCGAACATGCCTGGACAGAAGACCCGCCTTCACGGTTACGCCACTACGTCACGAACGTTCGAACATTCCGCACAGACAATCCGGATGAAATCATCGTGGATTCGGCGGTCCTGCTCTTCCGCAGCAGGGGTGACGTGCGTGAAGCAGCCACGGTGTCCGCCGGCCGGGAAGACCTGCTGCGCCGTACCGGAACGGGATGGGAGCTCGCACGCCGAACCATCATGGTGGACGAATCGGTTATCCGCATGCAGAACCTGGCCATATTCCTATGAAAATCGGATGGGAAGGCGAGGAAGAAGACCGCCTTGCCGCCATTCGCGCGGCAGAGGAACGCCTCCGGCTGGAAGCACACACCACCGGCGCCCCGATCGTCATTGCCAATGAGTTTTCCGAAGTGCACATCAGCAGGGTGGAGACACGCAACGGTTCCAGGCTGATGATCACATCCCCGCGCTCCGGCCAGTGGGTCTCTTTGTGCCCCCTGGAACTTGAGTCACTGACCTGGCAGGCGCCGGCAACGTTCTCCGCCATGATCGGAAATCCCTTCGGTCCGCTCATCCCCGAGGATGAACGGCCGCCCCAATTCAAGAAGAACAGCAAAACTTAGGCCAAGGAGCTTTGAACATGCCTGTCGTAAAAGCAGACCTCGCAGCCTGCCAAGGGTACGCCAACTGCGTTGTCGGGGCGACCGACTACTTCGATCTGGATGATGACGGGATCGTAGTCCTCCTCAAGACCGAGGTACCCGAGGCTGACCGAGCCCGCGTCGTGGAGGCAGCCCGCAGCTGCCCCGTTTCCGCCCTGATAGTGGAGGACTAGTTGGATACAGTAACTGTCATCGTCGGTTCCTCCATCGGGGGCGTGCGCACGGCGCAGTCCTTACGCCTGGAGGGATACGAAGGACGCATCGTCATCGTCGGTGAAGAAACAGAACTGCCCTACGACAAACCACCCTTGTCCAAGGCCGTCCTGGCGGGTACAGCGACCGAAGCCTCCGCCTGCTTGCTGAACCGCGACCAGGCGCAGGAACTGGGCATAGAACTGGAGCTTGGACATGCCGCTACCGGGATCGACGTCGCGGGCAACCTGCTCCAGCTGCAGGGCCGTGAAGCTCTGCGCTTCGATAACTTGGTCATTGCCACAGGCGCCTTTGCCCGGCCCTCCCCGTGGGGACACCGGCCCGGCATCCATGTTCTTCGTACCCTCGACGATGCCCGCAGCCTTCGCGCAGATCTTGCAAAGGGGGGACAGCTGGCTGTCATCGGTGCGGGGTTCATCGGGGCAGAAGCCGCGGCGACAGCACGAGGACTCGGTCTGGAAGTGACAGTCATTGACCCCCTCCCGGTCCCCATGAGCCGGATCTTCAATGCTGAAGTCGGGCAATGGTTCGGAGACCTTCACCGCAGCAACGGCGTGACGACGATCTTTGGTACCGGGGTTGAGACCATCGACGGCGAACAGGGCTCCTTCACCCTGCGGCTCACCAACGGCCAGAACCTGGAGGCCGCCACAGTTCTGGTCGGAATTGGCGCCGTTCCCAATGATGCCTGGCTCAGTTCTTCGGGTCTGCTCGTGGATAACGGACTGGTGCTCGACGAATACTGCCGTACGGTGGACGCCCCGCAAATCTACGGCGTCGGCGACGTTGCCCGGTGGCGGCACCAAAAACACGGCGAGGATATCCGGATTGAGCACTGGACGAACGCCGTCGAGCAGGCAGCGTGCGTGGCTTACAACATCACCCATCCGGAGAACCCCCGCGCCTACACTCCGGTCGAATACGTCTGGAGCGACCAACATGACTGGAAGATCCAGGTGGTAGGCCGGGTGGGCGGAAACGCCGAACACGTTACCATCGGGCATCCGGAAGTTCACGGCCGCTTTGCCGCCCTCTACACAGTCGACGGTACCAACCTGAGCGGTGCAGCGATCGTGAACTGGCCAAAGGCCCTTCTGGCATGCCGGCGGGGCATGGGTCCGGGGATCACGGTCCAAGAACTGCGGGAAAAACTAGAACCGATGCTGGACCCCCAGCCACTGACGGCATCGTAATGGGACAAACTCAGCCGCCCCCGGCACACGCCGCGGAAAGGGAAGCCATTGCATTGGCCTGCCGCGTGCTGGCACACCGCGGCCTGGCAGACGGAATCCTCGGCCATATCAGCCTCCGAATAGGCGAGAACAGCCTGCTCGTTCGATGCAGGGGCCCCCAGGAGCGAGGATTGGCATTCACCGAAGCCAGCGACATCCGCCTGGTGGACCTCGACGGCAACCCTGCTGCTGAGGGCGAGCTGGAGGGAGGCTACGCCGTCCCGAACGAACTTCCACTGCACACCGAACTGTTACGGCAACGCAGTGACATTAACGCGGTCGTCCACGCGCACCCGCCGCGGGTTGTCGCCGCGGACCTCGCCGGGCTTGGTGTCCGCCCGATCGTCGGAGCCTTCGATATTCCCGGGACCCGCCTGGCAGCCGGCGGGGTGCCCGTGTACCCGCGAGGAGTGCTGGTCAGGAACCGCCAGCTGGCGGCGGAAATGCTCCACGCCATGGGTGACCGTCCTATAGTGCTGCTCCGCGGCCATGGGCTGACCAGCGCCGCGGAGACTGTGGAGCAAGCAGTGCTCCAGGCGATCAGCGTAGATACGCTTGCCGGGTTGTCACTCCAGGTAACGGCATCCGGGGGAGAGCTCGCAGACCTTCCAGAATCGGACATGGCTGAACTGCCCGACCTGGGTGGATCGTTCAACACCCAAACGGCCTGGAGACACGAACTCGCCCGGCTGAAGGCCGCCGAGTGAAGCTAGCCACCAAAGGAAAACAGAGACCCGCACTCGGGCTGGATACGATGTTAGGCATGCAGTCAACAAATACAGACACCGAGTCCAGAAACGGTCCGCCCCCGCAGTACCGTATCGAATCTGTTGACAATGCATTGCGACTGCTACTGCTATTCGAAACCCAACCCAGCATCCGGTTGACAGATGCGAGTAACTATCTGGGAGTCGCATCCTCGACGGCGCACCGGCTTATGGGGATGTTGCTCTACCGGGGTTTCGTGCGGCAAAATCCGGCTACTCGCGCCTATGAGCCAGGCCAGGCGCTCAGCTCCATTGCTTTCGCCATCAGGCGTCAAGTGGACATAAGGACCCTCGCCCGCCCTGTCCTTGAACAGCTATTCCAGCAAACAGGGGAAACGGTCCACTTCGCCCGTCTCGAGAGGACAGATGCCCAATTCATCGATGCCATCGAAAGCTCAAGGGCAGTGCGGGTAGGTTCCCGACAAGGCCTCACGTTACCGGCGAATTGCACTGCTACAGGAAAAGCGATGTTGAGCCGGCTCACCCAGGAGCAGCTACATGCGCTCTACCCGAAGAAGGAACTCCCAGGCCTGACAGGAAACTCCATAACGTCGCGGGTTGACCTTGAAGCCGAACTTGATGAAATTCGCCGCATTGGTTACGCGACAAGCAGGGAAGAAAGCGAAGACGGGGTCACTTCGGTCGCCGTATCGATTGCGGGACCGAGCGGCACGCTTTACGGAATAAACGTTTCGGTGCCCGCCCATCGCATGTCCGACAAGCTGCGAGCCGAACTCGGGGAAATGCTTCGCACCTCCGCTGAGGACCTTCAAGGACTGCTGCTTTAGCCCTCACAGCGCGGTGGCGCCCTTGACTCCTGGCTCGTTGACGGGATCGCTTTCCTTGCCTTCCATAGCGGGGGGTCCATCCAAGATCTGGGCGATGGTGGAGCCGACTAATTCGAAGTGGCTGATTTCTGCTGCCGCGGGGGCATCGACGCCGTACGCGAGACCTGACTTGACGAGGATCCGGCATTGGACTGTGCCATACGCCGGGTCACGGCGGCAAACAGCCTGCCCGGGGCCGTCTCGGAACTTACGGGCTCATACGGTGGGCCGAACGAGCTCAGGCGTTTGACCCAGCTCACCGTGGACCCCGGTGCGAAGTGGAAAGCAGGACCGCGCTTCGCCTGTTCCTTCTCCACGGTCGTCGGCGCGTCTCGCATCGACGTAAATGTCTGCAGGACCTGTATCAGTCAAGACGTCACGGCAGGGCCTCAGGGCGCGCGAAAACTGTGCAACGACTTGATGGATGCCGCGAGGTCGGAGCGGAAGAAAGCCAACATCTCCGCAGCACGAGCCGCGTTGTTGGAGGATGTCGCGACAGCACCCGCGAAGACCGTGCTGATCGCGCAGTCGGCCGGGAGGACGCCGAGGATACACACGCCGGGCTGCCCGACCAGTTCGCTGAGCTGCTGCAGGCCGAGATCGACCTCACCATCTGCGAGCAGGCGCGCCACGGGCACGCCTGGACGGGCCTGCACAAGCCGGTCGCTGACTTCATCGGTCATGCCCCAGTGGTCGATCATTCGCAACAGCTCAAGGCCGCTCGGTCCGGTGGAATATCCGATGCGGAATGCCGCGCGCAGGGCGCTGCGAAGCTCGTCGGCATTCGTAAAGGCCGTGCCTCCGGAACATGCTGCTGCATCGGCGCTGCGTGCGGCCACGCCTACGGCGACATCCGACAGTACGATCGGGGCGATGGATGCCGGGTCGACGTGCCGCTCGGCAGCGAGGCGTTGGAGAGCGTCCTCGGCGAGGAACACAAGGTCGAACGGCTCGCCGGCGGTCACCCGCTGGGCGGCGTCCACTCCGCCTACGGATTCGAGCTGCAGAAGCGGTAGCCCCGCCGCGGCGGCAGCTTCGGCAAGGTCGGCGAGAACGCGGCGGGTGGCCATCGACGAGATCGCTTTCATGCGGCATCCTCGAAAGTCTCAGCGTCTACTTCGGCGGCAGATGCTGGCGCATATCGCGCGCCAGAGATGGTGGCCGTGCCAATCAGCTCGCCGGCCCGCGTCAGCAGCGCGCCGTCGACAGAGATGTCGGCCGCCGCCATGTTCTCACGCAGGTGCGCGACGCTCGTTGTTCCCGGGATCGGCAGAACATGATCGCCGCGGGAGATCAGCCAGGCCAGCGCGAGCTGTGCTGGGGTGCAACCGGCCTCCGCAGCCAGCTCTCGCCAAGAGGCCAGCAGCGTCACATTTGCACCCCAGTGCTCGGGCTGGAAGCGCGGCATACTGCGGCGGATGTCGTTTGGGGACAGCTCAGTTGGGTCCTTGATCGCATCGGCGAGGAAACCCCTTCCGACCGGCGAAAACGCAACCAGAGTCACGCCGTCCTCGCGAGTGGCGTCGAGCATGCCAAGCTCGGCATTGCGACTCCACAGCGAGTACTCGTTCTGCACGGCTGCGATAGAGGTGATTGCCTGCGCCTCGCGCAGTCGCCCGACCGACACCTCGGACAGGCCGATTGCGCCGATCTTGCCCGCGGCGACCATCTCGACCAGCGCGCCGACGCTATCGCCGATTGGCACCTTCTTGTCCCACCGGTGAAGGTAGTACAGGTCGATGTAGTCGACGCCAAGGCGGCTCAGCGAAGCGTCGACCTGTGCCCGCAGCGTATCGGGGCGTCCATCGATGACTTTCACGCCGTCGACGGACGCCATCCCGCACTTGCTCGCCAGGAAGACCTCGTCACGGCGCCCCACGATCGCAGCACCTACAAGCTCTTCGTTGCGGCCGCCGCCGTACAGTGTTGCCGTGTCGAGCATCCCGATGCCTTCATCGAGAGCTGTGCGCAGCATCGTCAGCCCCTCGTCACGCGACGGGGGGACACCGTACGCGTGACTCAGCGACATACAGCCCAGGCCGATGGGGGGTAGCCTCACGACAGCTGCTTCTCAAGCGAGCCGAGCACTCGGTAGCAGTCGATCACGTGGCGAAGCGAGGAGTTCGGCTCGCGTCCCTCGCGGATAGCCGAAATGAATTCACGATCCTGCAGCTCAATACCGTTCATGCTGACAGCGACATGCGACACGTCTATCGGCTCCTCACGGCCGTTGTAGAGATCGTCGTAACGCGCGATGTAGGTCTCGGTGTCGCCGATGTAGCGGAAGAACGTGCCGAACGGCCCGTTGTTGTTGAACGACAGCGACAGTGTACAGATCGCGCCCGACTCGCTCTTGAGCTGGATCGACATGTCCATCGCGATGCCGAGTTCAGGGTGGATCGGGCCCTGGATCGCGTTCGCATGCACGATCTTGCCTGCCTGGTAGGCGAACAAGTCAACGGTGTGCGCGGCATGATGCCATAGCAGGTGGTCGGTCCAGGACCGGGCCTCGCCCTTCGCGTTCGTGTTGGTGCGGCGGAAAAAGTACGTCTGCACGTCCATTTGCTGCACGTGGAACTCCCCTGACGCGATCCGGTTATGCACCAACTGGTGCGAGGGGTTGAAGCGGCGGGTGTGGCCGACCATTGCGACGCGATTGGATGATTCAGCCGCCTCGAGCGCTGCCTCGGCGTCCACGATCGAGTCGGCCAACGGAATCTCGACCTGCACGTGCTTGCCGGCGGCGAGCACCGCCTGGGTCTGAGACGCGTGGAGCCCCGTGGGCGTCGCAAGGATCACCGCGTCGACGTCGTCGCGCTCGAGCACGGCGTCCAGGCCGACAACGGCGTTCTCGACGCCGTATTTCTCGGCAACTGCCTGGGTCGGTTCGAGCCGCGTGCCGCTGACGACGGTTACCTCGACATCGGGGATGTTCATCAGGCCGTCGAGATGTTTCATGCCGAAGGCGCCTGCGGCGCCGACGACGGCCACACGGATCTTCTCAGTCATGGGGGCTCCTTTGTTGCGGATGCGGTCAGTCGGTCGGGTTCGTGAGAACAAGGTGGCCGACGGCGGTGTTCGACGCGGGCACGTGGTAAAAGCGGTGATTCACCTCGGGGCTCTCGCCTCCGAACTGATCATCCATCGCACCGCGCGCGATGAGCCAGTCGACTAGCTCGATGCCCTCGGAACCGGCCTCGTCGACGTACTCCATGTGCTGCCATTCTGTCAGGCCCACGGGGTCGGCGATGAGGTGGTCCAGGAATGCGTTGTCCCACTCCTCGTTAATGAGGCCAGCGCGGGGGCCCTGCAGCTGGTGGCTCATGCCGCCGGTTCCCCAAATTTGAACGTTGAGCGGCTCACCGTCCCACTTGTCCAGCGCGCGGCGGAGCGCACGCCCGAGTTCGTAGCAGCGACGTCCGGACGGCACCGGATACTGCACAACGTTCACGGCGAGGGGGATGACCCTGACGGGCCATTCCTCGACATCGCCATACACAAGCGACAGCGGCACCGTGAGGCCGTGATCCACGACCATCTCGTTGACGAGCGTGAGGTCGAAGTCATCCTGGATCACGGACTGGGCGATGTGTGCGGCCAGCTCGGGATAGCCTTTGACGTCGGGCACAGGGCGGGGGCCATAGCCCTCGTCCGCGACCGGGTACTCCGCGCCGGTGCCGAGTACGAAGGTCGGGATGATCGAGGAGTCGAAGGCTGTGGCGTGGTCGTTGTACACCAGGATGACGACGTCGGGCAGGTTCTCCTTGGCCCACTCTCGCGTCCACTCATACCCGGAGAACACCTTCTTCCAGTACGGCTCCTCGGTCTTACCGAGGTCCATCGCTGCGCCGATCGCCGGCACGTGCGAGGTGAATAGTGCCGAGGTGTACTGCGCCGGAGCATCCTGCCGCACCGTCTCCGCCTTCTCGCCGGGCTCAGGAGGCGTCCATCCGTCGAGGTCCTTGAGGCGGTTTCCCTCCGGGCGGCGCCCACCGCCGATCATCATGTCTCGGTACGCGGCCTCAGACATGCCCGTCATCGAGCCGGCCATCTGCTGAAAGCTCAGGCCGTGAGTGGCGCCGATCTTGGCCAGGAAGTAGATGTTCCCGCCCTCGGCGATGCAGGTGTTGAGGTCGATGTCGAGCACCGCCTGGCGCTGCACCGGGTTGAGAGGCCACTCGTCCAGGTACGCACCGCGGTCGGCCAGATACCGTTCGCGGTTCTCCGGTTTCATCAGCGACATGCAGAACTGGTTTAGGTTGTAGCCCTTTCGGGCCTGGTCGGCATCAAAGATGGTGGTGCCAGGGACGTCTTTGTATGGTTTGTCGAGTGTCATGTCATACTCCTTCGGGCCAGTAGAGGCGGCGAGGATTGTCGACAAGCAGCTGCCGTTGCAGTTCCGACGTCGCCGCGATCTGCGGGATGTAGTCGACCAGAAGCCCGTCGTCGGGCATGTGGTCCTTGAGGTTGGGGTGCGGCCAGTCGGTTCCCCAGAGGACGCGGGAGGGGAACTCCTCGACTACGCGGCGGGCGAAGGGGACGACGTCGCGGTAGGCGTGCTGTTCGCCTTCGAGGGCGCGGGGGCCGGTGACGGACAGACGCTCTGGGCAGGAGACCTTGGTCCACACGTTAGTGTTCTCACGCATGAATCGCAGGAACAGTTCGAACTCGGGACCGTCCGGATCCTTGGTAACGTCGGGCCGTCCCATGTGATCGACGACCAAGTCGGTCGGGATCGACGAAAAGAAGTCGTACAGCTCGGGCAGATCCTCGGCTTCGAAGTAGATCACAACGTGCCATCCAAGTGGCGCGATCTTGGCCACGATCTCCTCGAGCGAGTCGGTGGGCACGCGGTCGACCAGACGTTTCACGAAGTTGAACCGGACGCCCCGTACCCCGGCCTCATGCAACTCGGCGAGTTGATCGTCGGTCACGTCACGGCGGACGGTCGCAACACCGCGGGCGCGACCTTCGCTACGCTGCAATGCGTCGACCAGGGCCCGGTTGTCGGAACCGTGGCATGTCGCCTGTACGATGACGTTCCGGTCGAATCCCAGCTGGTCTCGCAAGGCGAACAGCTGGTACGCCGAGGCGTCGCATGGAGTGTACTTGCGCTGAGGTGCGTAGGGGAACTGCCCGCCCGGCCCGAACACATGGCAGTGGGCGTCTACAGAGCCCTCTGGCAGCCGGAACGTCGGTGTGCTCGGTCCGTCGTACCAGTCGAGCCAGCCCTCCGACTTCTCGAAATCTCCGGTGGTATCGCCGTGTGTCATCATCAGTTCTCCACGTATTCCAGGCCGGCCTTGGCGAGAGGCCCGCGCATGCCGTAGACATCCAGGCCCAAGGCGCCCTCGCGGAACTTCATGCGTTTGGCTTCCTCGTTATCCTCGCGCTTCTGGCTGGCGTCTGCCACCGCTCTGACAAGCTCACGCGGGACAACCACGACGCCGTCGACGTCGGCCACGACCACGTCGCCAGAGTTCACCACGGCGTTCGCGACCACTACGGGGATGTTCACCGATCCGAGGGTGGCCTTGACCGTGCCTTTGGCGTTGACAGCGCGGGAGAACACCGGGAAATCCATCTTCTCCAGATCGGCGACGTCGCGGACACCACCGTCGATCACCAAGCCCTTGCAGCCGCGGGCGGTCAGCGAGGTGGCGAGCAGCTCGCCGAAGAAGCCGTCCTCGCTTTCGGTAGTGCAGCCGGCGACGATCACATCGCCTTCCTGCACCTGCTCGACGGCGACGTGGAACATCCAGTTGTCACCAGGCTGTAGCAGCACGGTCACTGCCGGACCACAGAGCTTAGCGCCGGTGTAGGCCGGCCTGATGTAGGGGCGCAGGAGCCCGACTCGCCCCATCGCCTCATGGATAGTGGAGACGCCGAACTGCGAAAGCCGTTTGACGTCCGTGGGATCCGGACGTTCGATGTTGGTGCGGACGATGCCGAGGTTGTTCAGTCGCATTGATGGTCCTCTCAGAGCCCGCGCGCAATAAGGGCGCGGTCAAGCCGTGGGTAGACACGGCGGGCGTTGTCTTCGAACACCTGCGCGCGCTGCGCGTCGTTCAGGTTCGTGGTGGCGTCGACGTACCGCTTGGTGTCGTCGAAGTAGTGTCCGCTGCGCGGGTCGACGTCGCGCACGGCGCCGATCATCTCGCTCGCGAACAGGATGTTCTCGGTCGGGACGACCTTGGTGAGAAGGTCGATGCCCGGCTGGTGGTACACGCAGGTGTCGAAGAACACGTTGTTCAGCAGGTGCTCCTCGATTGCGGGCTTGCCCAGCGCCATTGCGAGCCCACGGAAGCGCCCCCAGTGGTAGGGAACGGCGCCGCCGCCGTGAGGGATTACGAGCTTCAACTCGGGAAAGTCGCCGAACAGGTCGCCCTGGAGTAGTTGCATGAACGCGGTGGTGTCGGCATTGAGGTAGTGCGCTCCGGTCGTGTGGAAGGCCGGGTTGCACGACGTGCTGACGTGCACCATCGCAGGGATCTCGTATTCGACGAGTTTCTCGTATACCGGGTACCACGAGCGATCGGTCAGCGGCGGGGACGTCCAGTTGCCGCCGGACGGGTCGGGGTTGAGGTTCACGGTGACGGCGCCGAGTTCCTCGACGGCGCGCGTAAGCTCGGCAACGCTCGTCGCGGGATCCGTACCGGGGGACTGTGGGAGCATCGCCCCCATTAGGAAGCGTTCGGGGTAGAGCTCGCTGACGCGGGCGCACAGGTCGTTGCAGATCCGGGCCCAGGTCTCGCTCACAGCGAGGTCTCCGATGTGGTGGGCCATGAACGAGGCACGAGGGCTGAATACGGTGACGTCGCTGCCGCGCTCGTTCATGAGCTTGAGCTGGTTGGCCTCGATGGTCTCACGGATGTCGTCATTGCTGATGCGCAGGGTCGCAGGGTCAGGAGCGTCCGTGCGTCCTTCAGTGAACGCGATCTGCAGATCACGCCAGGCTCCGAGCTGTGTTGGAGCTGTGGTGTAGTGGCCGTGGATGTCGATAATCACGCGTGTCGTCCTTGTCACTGAGTGTAAACGGTGCGAAAGCAGCTGCACTTCGTTGGATCAGTGCTGCCCCAAATTGAC